>NZ_JBARVX010000268.1:0-16514 GCF_049646505.1 Microcoleus sp. | reverse complement strand
GCATAACCGCGTCCCGTCCAAGCTTCCAAATATTCCGGCTTTAATTCTATTGCTTTGTCATAGGCTGACTGCGATTCTTGGTATTTTTTCAATTCATATAAAGTTTTAGCTTTTTCCTGCCAAACTTCCGCGTAGTCAGGCCTGAGACTAATTGCGCGATCGTAAGCAGCCAGAGCTTCTTCAAATCGGCTTAAATTATAAAGAGTATTGCCTCGGTTGTACAAATCAGTTGCATTGGCAGAATTAAAAGTATTTACACCATAAATTGATGCGAGAATAGCGATGCCAATAAAACTGGCGATCGCCCCGATTTTCAAATACAGTTTTCGGCGCGCTTTAGGCGACTTTTTCGCAGCAGCAACCGGAGGCAATACCGGCATCGTACCGCTGAAAGATTTTTTCAATTGTTTAATAGCTTGCAGCGTGTCGCCGGCACTCGAATAACGCTGCCGAAAATCGTATCGCACCATCTTATCTAAAATCTTCGCAAATTCAGAACTGACCGATGCTTTATCCTGCCAAATAATTTCCTCTGTATCGGGATTTTTTGGCATTTGGTGGGGAGTTATGCCAGTAAGACATTGAATTGCGATCGCACCTGCTGCATAAATATCGCTGCTGAGTTTTGGATTGCCGTGAGCTTGTTCGCTGGGCATATAACCGGGAGTACCGATGCTGACGCTCAAGCTATTTTTCGGCTGAGGATTGGTAATTTGAGTAGTAATTTCTTTGACAGCACCGAAGTCAATTAAAACTAATTTTCCGTCTCGATCTCGGCGCAGGATATTGCGGGGATTGACATCGCGGTGAATCACATTTTGCTGGTGCACAAAATCTAAAATTTCCAGAAGTTCCTGCAAAATAGCAATAACTTCATCTTCTTTCATGCCGCTAGCAGCCCCCCCTTGGTAGGGGGAACCCCCGCCAGCCCCCCCTTGGTAAGGGGGGGTTTGGGGGGGTATAATTTCTTCACTTAAATCGTGACCTTCGATAAATTCTTGAACGAGATAAAATTCTTGATTGTCTTCAAAATAAGCAAAAAGTTGGGGAATGCGATCGTGATTTCCCAACTTGTACAAAACCTGTGCTTCAGTATCGAACAAACGTCGGGCTACCTGTAGAGTTTCCGGATCTGTTGCTTGAGGTTTAAGCTGCTTGACGACACAGAGGTGATTGCCTGGTAGCTGCTTATCTTCAGCTAAATAAGTTTGAGCAAATCCGCCGCCTCCCAAGTGACGGATAATGCTGTAGCGCGTGCTGAGTGTTATTCCAAGCATGAAATTCACCTAATATTTCCGAGTTTTTCTCCCCTTTCGGAGGAGGAAGAGAGTTGGGGAGAGGTTTTGGACTTGATTAAGTTTAACTAATTTGCGATCGTTTTATATAACTTTTATAAAAATAAAACCATATTCTGTCAGAACATTGCAAAATTTAACTAGCAATCTTGCTCCCTCCCCTTACCGAGGGGAGGGCTGGGGAGGGGTAGGTCAGGAACTTTTACAAAAGTTCGATCGCCCGTGAATTTATTGAGAATTAGCTTCCAACCAAGCTGTCAAATCTTCCTGGCTTGAGAAATCCCATAGGGCTTTTACTAAATCATCTAATTGGTCGATCGACAACTGCTGAATCCGGCTTTCAAGATCGGGGTTTAGTTGACCTACAAGGCGATTCAGCGAAAGCATAATTAACTCTATTTGCGCTTCTTGTCTGCCTTCTTGTCTGCCTTCTTGTCTGCCTTCTTCCCGGCCAATAGCCACTGAACTCTCCTGATCTTGAGCAAAGAACTCTTGCTGCTGTAACGTGTTCAATTCATCCTGTGTCAAACTAACTTCGTTGGCAATTTCAAAAGCTTTCTGAATTTCCGGGACTGTTGCCATTGTTTGAGGTACTTCATCCAAAGTTCCGGTGGTTTTGATAAAGTAAATCCACTTGTCCGTAATATTTTCCAAGTGCTCCAATTCTTTCTGGAATTTGGGCAACTCTACAAATACTAACTCAATGTCATTTTGTAGATAATCTGACAGACGAGTTCTTTCTTTAAAGACAAAATGGGAAGTCACATCTTGATGCTCAGCAAACATTTCAAAATCTGTGATAGTCAAAGCAATCACAGGTCGCAGTTGCTGGTATAATTCTCCCCTTGTTAGTTGCAGTGCATAAGTTTTGGCTGCATTGTACAAAACTCGCTTGCCAAATGCCTGCACTTTCAAAACTTGCATTTCGATAATCACAAATGTGCCATCGTTAAGTAGCGCTTTGACATCTAAGTAGCTGTTTTTAACTCCAGCTATTTGAGGGGCAAGATAAGGGTCAAGGATTTCTAAGCTTTCAATGATCGATCGCCCTTCATAGAGCAAAGCATTCAAAAAACTAATCAGAATGTCGTTACTCTGGGCAGAGCCAAATATTTTCTTGAATGCAAAATCAATTTTTGGATTGATAAATCTCATGTTATGTTTCTCCTAAATATTTGTAAGTGACCAACCTGCAAACCTGATTGTGACAGTCTGTTTGCTATCTTTATTGTTCCCTCCCCTTAGTAAGGGGAGGGTTAGGGTGGGGTTCTAGATTTTTTTGGGCATTGGGATGCTCCCACTATAACTTAACTTTAAACAGCTTTCAAAATCTCGTCATCAACTGAAAAATCTATCTCGGCTTTGTCCCTTCCCGAAACTACATAATCATTCTGAAACGAATCTTTCAATCCCGAAACCAAGTCAAATTCCGGTTGCCAGTTAAGCTCGGTAACAGCTTTATTAACTGAGGCAAAAAAGTGCTGCACTCGCATCGGAAAAGCTTTCTTTTTACCGAAGTCAAATTGTTTCGGATCGTAGTGTACAATTTTGATAGCATCGGGCGATTTGCCGATCGCCTGAATGCAGGCGCGGGCTAAACCGTCAAAGGTGACAAATCGATCGCCCGAAACATTGTAAATTTGCCCGATCGCCCTTTCATTCCCCAAAACCGCAGCCATCGCCCCCGCCAAATCCTGACAGTGCCCCAACTGCGTGAAGTGCATACCGTTACCCGGAATCGGAATCGGGCGATCGCGCGCAATGCGATCGAAAAACCAAGCCTCCAAATCGTTATAATTTTGAGGCCCATAAATATAAGTCGGGCGAATCGAAGTCCAAGGCAAACCGGACTCGGCTAAATAATTTTCCGTTTCGCACTTACCCAAATGTCGGCTTTTGGGATCGGTAGCGTCCCCTTCGATATGAGGCATTTGATCCGACTTCAAATAAACCCCCGCAGAGCTCATGTAAACGAAGTGCTGCACCCGCCCTTTAAATATCTCAGCTAAAGGCTTTGTATCGCTCAGTTCCCGACCGTTGTTGTCAAAAACCGCGTCAAACTCCTCTGTAGATAACTTGTCTTTAAGTTGGTCAAGATTTGTGCGATCGCCCAAAATCTGTTGCACGCCCGCAACCGGCACAGGCTTGTTGCCCCGGTTAAACAACACCACCTCATGCCCTTGTGCTGCTAAAATCTTAGTAAGATAAACCCCAATAAACCGAGTACCGCCCATCATCAAAATTCGCATTATTTCCGATGCTCCTTACAATTAATGTAAATATCTTACAATACAGCGACTCTCTTAATTTACTAACAGTTCGCGATCGCATCAAAGCCAAAGAAACCCGGTTTTTAAACCGAAGATCCGGGCCGCCACCTCTATATTTTCCCGAAAAATCCGGTTTCTGCGCCTGCGACTAACTCCGATTGTGCGATCGCCCGAAATAAACATACTTTGAAACCCCCTAAAAAAGCTCTATGCAAATTCCCCGGCTGCACCCAGAAACCATCGAAGAAGTCAAACAAAGAGCCGACATAGTAGACGTTATTTCCGGTCGTGTCATCCTGCGGAAACGCGGCAAAGAATTCGTCGGGTTATGTCCCTTTCACGACGAAAAATCTCCCAGTTTTACCGTCAACCAAGCCAAACAAATGTACTATTGTTTTGGCTGTGGCGCAGGAGGAAATGCCTTTAAATTTCTCATGGAATTAGATAAACGCCCTTTCAGCGAAGTAGTATTAGAACTAGCAAAAAATTATCAAATCCCCGTCAAAACAGTTGAACCAGAACACCGACAAGAATTGCAGCGCCAAATTTCCCTGCGCGAACAACTCTATGAAATCTCAGCACTAACAGCCAACTTTTACGAACACGCCTTGCGGCAAACCCAAGGAGAAGAACCCTTAGCATATCTCAAATCCGATCGCCAACTCAGTGAAGAAACTATCCAACAATTTCAACTAGGTTATGCACCCCAAGGTTGGGAAGCACTTTACAGTTATTTAGTAGAACAAAAAAACTATCCAGCGCAATTAGTAGAACAAGCTGGATTAATTGTACCGCGCAAATCAGGCGGCAGCGGCTATTACGATCGCTTCCGCAACCGCATCATGATTCCCATTCGCGACACCCAAGGCAGAGTCATCGGTTTCGGCGGCAGAGCTCTCGGCGACGAACAACCAAAATACCTCAATTCTCCCGAAACAGAACTTTTCGACAAAGGCAAAACCTTATATGCTCTAGATACAGCCAAAACAGCCATTAGCAAAGCCGATCGCGCGATCGTTGTAGAAGGGTACTTTGATGCGATCGCACTGCACGCTGCAGGCATCTCCAACGCCGTAGCATCCCTCGGCACCGCCCTGAGTTTAAACCAAGTGCGGCAGTTATTGCGGTACACAGACTCAAAACAAATTATCCTCAACTTCGACGCAGACAAAGCAGGAAATCAAGCAGCAGCGCGCGCCATTGGAGAAATAGAAAAACTCGCCTATCAAGGAGAAGTACAACTGCGAGTGCTCAACATTCCCGACGGCAAAGATGCCGACGAATACCTCAAAACATACTCCCCGCAACAGTATCGAGAATTGCTTGAAAATGCACCATTGTGGCTAGACTGGCAACTGCAACAAATGCTAGTAGATCGAGACTTGAAACAAGCAGATACTTACCAGCAAATTACCTCAAAAATCATCAAGTTACTAACCAATATTACCGACGACAATCAGCTAACGCATTATTTACAAAAAGGCGCGGAAATCCTCAGTAAAGGAGATTCTCGCCTCACCAAAATGCTAACCGAAAACTTGCTCAATCAAGTAGTAAGCGATTGGGCAAAGCGGCAAAATCAAGACGAATCTTTGACAATGCCTCTATTGATTAGAAACAAGCTGAGGCCGAACAAACAATATAAAAAGCAGCGGGCCACCGACCAAAACCAAAGCTCAAAACCAGGCTTTTCAGCAGCAGCCCGCAGTCTGTTAGAAGAAGCAGAAGCGCAATTATTGCAGATTTATTTGCACTGTCCCGAATACCGCCAAGAAGTCAGAGAAGCAATAGAAGCTAGAGACGTGCAGTTTAGTCTTTCTCACCACAGATTTTTGTGGCACCAGATTGTGAATGCAGAAATATTGCACAAAGCCTCTTTACAAATAGCGCCTGCTGACTTAATATTGAAATTGCAGGATAGCTTCATTGAATATCCCAATCAACTCAATCAAATCTCGCATTTATTTCACTTAAACGAGTTTTCAGAAAGAAATATTTATCGCGCACCTTTAGTAATTAGATCGACCATTGCCTGTATCGAGCAAATTATCAGCATCAAGAGGCGCAGGATTGCACTCGATATGTGGAAAAAAACTGATGCTGCTAAAGAATATTACGAACAACTCTGCGCCGAACAAGAATGGATAGAAGAATTAGAGAGGCTGCGTCAAGTTAATTTTTACGATTTAACCTCCGTACCTTGGGCTTGAGGACTAAAATCATTATTTTTACCAGTATTCGTAGGGTGTGTCGCCATTCTCAATCCCTGAATTAAATCGACAATTCAGATAGCGACGCACCTTATACCAATTTCATAAAGTTATGCTACTACCGAAAGTTTGACTCCCCCCCGAAATCGCGGGGGGGTTGGGGGGGGTCATATCTAGCGCTACTTTATGAAATTGGTATTACATATGGGGTGCAAAAAAAATACTTGTTGTCTAACCAGGTTTTTTATAAATAGTATAAGGTGCGTCGCCATGAGACTATCGATTCAATTCATGAATTTTTGAGGGCGACACACCCTACAAGCTTCAGTCCGCGGAGGCGGACATCGTTTGTATAGAAGCCGTTTCAACCGCCCAGCCTTTTAGTAATCGCAAAACAGGGTTTCGCGAGTATCTCTGCCTGTCACCGGATTAGTACCTTTTGCAACCTCGCAAAGCTTTTTGATCGTATCGTCTCGCAGCAGTGTCTCTGTAAAATCAGCACCGTCAATAATCGCTCCTTCCAGTCTGGTATTGTAAGCAAAAGCACCCTCAAGGATAGCATTTGTTAAATTTGCGTTCATCATGCGAGCCAAATCCAAAGTTGCACCCCTAAAATTAGCGCCTTCTAAATTTGCATCTTGCAGATTGGCGGCAAAAAAGCTGACACCGCGCAAATCTGCGTTGGTAAAATTGCTGTTGCGAAGATTGGCTTTATTAAAACTGTCGTTAGTCAAAACTTGTCCAGCAAAATCAGCGCCAATGAGGATTTCTTTGTCACGGTCCAAGGCGAAAGCAGGTGCGGGCGCGATCGCGATCGCCCCAGCAGCAATTACTGCTAAAATAACAAAACTCAGCAAGAAAGTATAAATATGTTGGCGAATTTTAGAAGTCATACAAGTTAAAGCTAATGGGCAGCGATGACAGTTCACAATTGAATTCTAGCAGAAAGCGCGCGCCTGCTGACTCCAATTCTTCCCAATCCCCCAACACTCGGGCTCTGGGCACGCTGGGAGAAAACTTAGTCGCCGAATGGTTGCAGCAGCAAGGTTGGGAAATCCTGCACCGACAGTACCGATGTCGCTGGGGAGAGATTGACATCATCGCACTCGGAAGAGACGAAGAAAACAAAATCAACAGAAGTAACGAAAATTCCCCATTCCCTATTCCCGATTCCCGAACATTAGCATTTGTAGAGGTCAAAACTCGCGGTCGGGGAAATTGGGATGTCGGTGGAATGCTGGCTGTTAGTGCTGCAAAACAAGCCAAACTTTGGCAAACCGCCGAAATATTTTTAAGCACTCGTCCAGATTTAGCAAATAATTCTTGTCGGTTTGATGTCGCCCTAGTCAGGTGCGAACCTTCACGACAAAACACTAAGCAAATATTGTCGCCATTAACAGCAGCGAACTCTCAATCCGCCGCTTCCGTAAATTACCGGCTCACCCTGCAAGAATACATTCGATCGGCTTTCAGCAATTAGAAATATTTAATTCAAACATTCCAGGGCAAAGCCATCCGAAGGCAGCAACTATAGCGGTTCGATCGCGTTGTGAGGTATGCTCTATGCCCGCGGAGGCCAGCGGCATCTCATTTTTCGCTCGAAAGGCTATATCAAGTACAATAAAAATTTTATGCCTCTGATACTCGGATACTTTCTCCCCCTGCCCCTGCCAGAAAAGTTAGTTGCTCTGCCAAGTCTAGGCGAGAGTTTCCGGGCAATATCCCAGACCCTTGACAAATTGCTGGCGAAACGCTTCAATTTCTTTACGGTCTGGGCTACCGTGACAAACCACCGCCACCTGGTAACGGCGCATCACGCTTAGCGGCGACTGTCCTGTTTCCAAACTCCAAAGTGACATTTGCAAGCGAATTTCTGGATCGTAAGGAATCCCGAGTTCGTTCATAAAAGCCCGAAAATCCCCGTGCATTTGTGGAGTTAAATATTGGCTCATTTTTACCTTCACCACCCAGCCGTCAATTTGGTGAATAACAGTGATAAATTGCAAGGGAAGATGACTAGCCGCGCGCAGGTAATCCACCACTCTCAGAGTGAGGCTAGTATTGGCGATGTAGTAGAGGTATTCCATAACTATCCTTCGAGCAAAGCTGATGCTACACCTCTATTCTCGCGGGCTATACCCGCGACGGCAAGGGGAAAAGCACCCGACTTTGGATGGGGGTTTTTACCCAATTTGTTACCCAGTTGACAGATCGATCGTACAGGAATTCACCCGATGACAGAGATTGACTGGTCTTTGGACGGCTACGACTACGAACTCCCGCCCGAGTACATTGCCCAAAATCCCGCAGTGCCGAGGGATAGTTCTCGCTTGCTGGTTGTAGATTCTCCCTCCAGCCACCAAAACCGGATTTTCCGGGATTTGCCCGACTTGTTGGAACCGGGAGACTTGCTGGTACTCAACAACACCCGCGTGTTGCCGGCGAGGCTCTACGGGCACAAACCCAACGGCCCGGCTGTGGAGATATTATTGATGGAAGAACGGCAGCACAACTGCTGGCTGGCTTTGGTTAAACCGGGGAAACGCTTAAAGTTGGGGGCAAAAATTGAGTTCGATCCGATCGCCCCACCCTCTGATGACTCCGCAGCAGCCCCTTGCTGTTGCCTTCCGCAAACCGAGGTACTCGCGAGGCGATTGACTGCGACAGTCATAGAAAGAGACGAGGCAACCGGGGGACGGCTGTTGGAGTTTGACATCCCCACAGATACAACTCTGACGAAGTTTTTGGACGAATACGGCCACGTACCCCTGCCGCCCTACATCGACAGTTCCCAAGCAGCGCCGGAACAGTACCAGACTGTGTATGCCGATCGGCCGGGGGCGGTGGCAGCCCCCACAGCAGGCCTGCATTTCACCGAAGAATTGTTCGGCCGCTTGCAGGAGCGGGGAATCGAAAAAACTTTTGTTACCCTGCACGTCGGAGTAGGGACATTTCGCCCGGTGGAGGTGGAAGACGTGACGACTCACCAAATGCACCAAGAATGGGTCGAAGTACCCGCCGCCACCGTCGAGAAAATCCGCTCTACTCGAGCCAGAGGCGGGCGGATTTTTGCCGTGGGTACGACAGCAGTCCGAGCCTTAGAAGGAGCCGCCGCCGCGAGTGGCGATTTTTCCTTGCAGCCTTTTTGCGGCCAGACCAATTTGTTTGTCTACCCGGGTTACAAGTGGCGGGTTGTAGACGGGATAATTACCAATTTTCACTTGCCGCGCTCTACTTTGATGATGATGGTAAGTGCGATGATTGGAAGGCCTCGGCTGTTGGATTTGTACCGAGAAGCGATCGAGGAGCGGTACCGCTTTTATTCCTTTGGCGATGCCATGCTGATTTTACCGACAGCAAAGAAGGATTAACTCCTATTTAACACCATTCTCAACTTTTCCTTGAGGGGCCCGCCACCCGCGGCCACCCCACAATAAAACTTATGTTTTGTGGGAGAGCCACCGGGCCTGTTAACCGAGAATGGTGCAAAATATCAAAAATGCCAATTGTTAATTTTTAATCGCTTTACTCTTCCTCCTCTTCTTCATTGCCGGGATACACGAAGCTGTTGGAACGTCCAGTCAGAACAGATTTGCCCAGAGACAGAGCTTTCTGAGCTGCCACAGTAGCTTTGCGCTTCCATGTGGCCTTACGCATATTCTTTTTGGATTTGGAGGTTTTCTTCTTAGGGACTGCCATGACTCTAAATACTTTCGGATTGTACAGACAAACAAACATTCTAGCCGATTTTGCCTTGCTCGCTTGCTCGACTCTGTGACAACAAATGTTTCATTAGTAGGGTGCGTCAGCCCTTACCTTCTCCAACAACACGCCAAATCCCCCGGCTGGCGCACTCGCAGCAGCAAAATTCCCGTAGGGTGCGTCAGCCGTTAGCTTCTCCAACAACACGCCAAATCCCCCTGCTGACGCACCCTACATTTAAATCTCCGCTTGTTTGCTGCTTCTTAGAGTTCGTGAAAGTGGTAGAGCACGACGCCAGTTACTGGGTCGTTCTCAATGCTCACATAACCGGTTTTGAGCATAGCGGTGAAAGCTTCTTCCACTTCGGCAAAAGTAGCGCCGGTTGCCATCACGCCTTGGGTAACAGATAATCTGCTGTTCCTGCTATAAGCAGCCCTCAGCAGTTTAATCCCTAACTGTTCGGGGGTTTGCTTGGTGTATGTCGAGGCGATCGCCCCGCTGGTAGAAGATAGCGGTATACCTTCGGAAGATACGCCGAGTTTGCCCCTGAGACTGGCATTGTGTTCGTCCACCATGTTCGGTAGCAGCAGCAAGTCAAACAATTGCCCGAACCCAAACAAGCCAAAGGTACACAGCCACAGCAAACCCGTGCCAATCTTGCCGTTGTAGAGGCGGTGGAGTCCGAAAGGGCCGAAAAAACAAGCTGCCCATAAAAGGTAACTAACGCCTAAATTGCTCATTTTATGACCGTCCTGCCTGGTTATTCTAAGAATTGGAGTCCCTTTATACATTTTGTACTTTCTATCTGGTGTTTAAACAGCTTGACACCCGGAGATATTTGTGCATTGTCCCAAGGCAGTTGCTAGTGGTCAGTTGCTAGTGGTCAGTTGGCAGTTGTCAGTTGCTAGTTGTCAGTTGCTAATTGTCATACCAAATCCGGGTTTGGGATCTCCTTTATGAACCAGTCGGCGGAGGCCGACATCGTTTGTGTAGACGCGGTTTCAACCGCCGAGCGAGTAAAGGGGTATGTTACTCAGATTTGGTATCAGTCGGCAGTGGGCCTTTATAGCATTGCCCCATGCCCTGTTTGCCCTGTTTGCCCGATGCCCTGTTTGCCCGATGCCCTGTTTGCCCGATGCCCGATGCCCGATGCCCTGCGCGGGCCCATGCCCCATGCCCCATGCCCGATGCCCGATGCCCCATGCCCCATGAGTAATTCTGCGTAGCAATTCTTAACGCCAGCGACATATTTCCGGGGTCGAGAACTTGGTACACTGGAGGGCGTGGAAATTACAGCAGCTTTGAGCCCGATTCCACCTTAGTTAGTTGGGCTAACGCGGTTGACCCGAAAGACAAGCTTTCACGCCCGCAGTACCCGACAACTGAAACAAGCAAGTAGTTATAAGCAGAAATCCAATAAACATATGGTAGATTCCCTCAAAAAACCAACTTTTGAAGAACTGCGGCCTGGAGTAAAAACCCCAGCCAAAGAAACTATTCTCACGCCGAGATTTTACACCACAGATTTTGACGAGATGGCCAAAATGGACATCTCGGTAAACGAAGCCGAACTCGAAGCAATTATCAAAGAGTTCCGCGTTGACTACAACAAAAACCACTTCGTGCGCGATGAGGAGTTCGCTCAATCTTGGGATCACATTGACGGCGAAAAGCGCAAGTTGTTCATTGAATTCCTCGAACGCTCTTGCACCGCTGAGTTTTCTGGCTTCTTGCTCTACAAAGAATTAGCGCGCAAGCTCAAAGACAAAAACCCGGTACTCGCCGAAGGTTTCTTGTTGATGTCGCGCGACGAAGCGCGTCACGCCGGATTCCTGAACAAAGCGCTGTCGGATTTTAATTTGTCCCTGGATTTGGGTTTCTTGACTAAGAGCCGCAGCTACACTTTCTTTAAGCCGAAGTTCATTTTCTACGCTACTTACTTATCCGAAAAAATCGGTTATTGGCGCTACATCACGATTTACCAGCACTTGAAAGCGCATCCTGAAGACCAGATTTATCCAATTTTCCGATTCTTTGAAAATTGGTGCCAGGATGAAAACCGCCACGGAGATTTCTTCGATGCGGTGATGAGAGCTCAGCCTCAGATGTTGAACGATTGGCGCGCAAAACTTTGGTGCCGTTTCTTCCTGCTGTCGGTATTCGCGACAATGTATCTCAATGATATCCAGCGCGGTGGTTTTTATCGATCGCTCGGTCTAGATGCTCGCGAATACGACATCGAAGTTATCAAAAAGACCAACGAAACAGCAGGCCGCGTATTCCCCGTCATGCTAGACGTGAACAATCCTGAGTTTTACGAACGGCTGGATGTTTGCCTCAAAAACAACCAGCAATTAACCGCGATTGTAGCTTCTGAAACTCCTAAATTCATCCAATTATTCCAAAAATTGCCTCTTTATTTGTCCAACGGCTGGCAATTAGTGAAGCTGTACTTCATGAAGACAATTGAATCGCCTTCAGTTGAGGGCGCTGTGCGTTAAGTTTTGATTTTTCATCCTCTGTTAGGGCGGTTCTGCAGGAAGCGGAGCCGCTTTTTTTTGGTATCCAGATTCACCGCAAAAAGTTCTCGCCAGACTTACACTCGCCCGGAATTGGAATTAATGCTGGTTTTTTCCCTAAAATCTATCGCCATTCTCCCTGAAGGTTAAAAGCCGCCCAATAATAAGGAGAACGCCACTCTTCCTGCTTCAACATTTCCAGTTGCGCCGCCCTCAATGCCGCCGCTGGCGTTAACCCTTTTTGCAGCATTCCCTGATATAAATTAGCCATAAATTTAGCTGTTCCTTCATCGTCTACATTCCACAAACTCACAATTACTCGCTTCGCCCCAGCGTACATAAATCCTCGGGTCAGTCCTACCATTCCCTCCCCTTGAATGTTCTGCCCCAATCCTGTTTGGCAGGCACTTAACACTACTAATTCTGCTGCTAATTTGAGATTGAAAATATCGGTTAGTCGCAGGAATCCATTTAAAGGTTTGCCATTTTTATCGACTAAGGACATGATGATTCCCGATAATTCTGGGTGATTGCTATTCGCGAAACCGTGAGTGGCAAAATGAATGATTTTATATTGGCTTAAATTTGAGCTGGTTGCTGTGTCACGGTTTGCTGCAAAATCTAAGGATTGGGTGCTAGAATTGCCCGCAACTAACGATTGAATGATTTGAGCTTCTTGGCGAGTGAATTTTAAACGGCTCCATTGTACGTTATTGTCGCGGCTGGAGCGACTTAAACCAAGATTTACTGATTCTATTGCTTGGCGATTGGTGGTAGTAGCTTGGTTATTGACTCGTTCATCGTCAGCGCCAAAAACTGGATCGGCAAACATTGCTAAAGTCCGAGTTGGGGTTTGTCGATCGCGATAATTTTGTCTTAATATTCCCAAGGTGGAAGCTGAAGGCAACAGCACGATTTCATGATCTACAATTAAAGGCTGATTCGGGTTTTTAACGGATGTTTCGGGAAGGGAGAGGGCGGCAAAGGGGAGGTAATTGAGAACGCCATCGCCAACTATCAGCAGGCGTTTTTGATCGAGTTGTGCTGCTACAGGCTTTAAGATGATTTGACTGAGTGCTTTGCTAGCTTCGGTAACTCGATCGGGGATGTTTCGGAGGCGCGGATTAGTCACAGCATTGCGGAAATTGCGGGCGGCTGTTTCGATGTCAGCCCGAGGAGGTAATTCATAACTGCTGATGCTGGTTTTCGTGACGGCCCAGAGATAGCTACGCTGTTCTCCTAAAGCATATTGAAGTAAAATTGTATTGTCGTCAAGGATTTGTTGTTGAATTTGCCCGAGGGTTAAAGGTTGCGGTTGGGTGAGGGCGGCATAACGAGGGCTGGTGGTACGAATTTTTGCTTGAATATTTTGATATTTAGATAGCAGGTTTTGGCGCTGTTTTTCTAAATCTGCTGTTGGTTGGGAAGTCGAATTTTTGGTGTTGAGAATTTTGATGCGCTGTGTTTCTAATGCGTGGAGTTGCTGTTGTAAATCGCGTTCTTGTTGCAATAATTCTGGGGCGACTCCTTGGCGAATATTTGCGTTTGCTTCTTGCAGGAGTTCGAGAAGGCTGCGGGCGCGGGAATGTTCGCTGATTTCAAAGGCTTTGGTATCATATCCAGATTTGGGACTGGTTTTGTGCAGTTCCATTAACAGTTGAATGTAGAACTGGTAATAGTCTTGTACTGTGGCAAAGTATGAGATGCGGAGTTCGTGGTTGCTAATTTTGGTGCGGAGGTTTTCGATGATTTTGATGGAGGCTTGGATGTCTGTGAGGGCTGCAATTAAATTGCCTCGATCGCCTTTTATTTTAGCGCTATTGTAGAGGGTGAGGGCTTCTCCTTTTTCGTCGCCTACAGCGCGAAAAAGCGGCAGGGATCGAGCGAAATATTCTGCTGCTTTCTGCTTTTGTCCTAATTCTGAGTAGGAAACACCTATATTGTTGAGGGTAAGGGCTTCCGATCGCCGATCGCCCGTTTCTCGTCTCAGATGTAGGGCTTGGTTGTAATAGTCGAGGGCTTGTTGTTGGTTTCCCAAATCATTGTAGACTAAGCCGATGTTGGTGAGAGCAGTGGCTTCCTTGGCGCGATCGCCCACAGCGCGAAACAGCCGCAGGGCTCCATCGAAATATTCTTTGGCTTTCTGTTTTTCTCCCAAGTCATTGTAGGCTAAGCCGATGTTGTTGAGGGTGGTGGCTTCCACAGTGCGATCGCCCAAAGATGTGTCGCTGTTTGCGGGTAGGTTCGAGAGACTGTTGAGGTTGATGCTTGCTTCCGGGCGATCGCCCATTTCTCGAATTAGGGAAAGAACTTGATTGTAATAGTCGATGGCTTGCTGTTTCTCTCCCAAGGCATAGTAAACGGCACCGATGTTGTTGAGAATGACGGCTTGCTTGGGGCGATCGGCTAAATCCCGGTTTCTGGAAAGGGCTTGATTGTAATAGTCGAGGGCTTGCTGTCTGTCTGCCAACAAATTAGCAATAAAGCCCATTTGATTCAGCGTGTAACTTTCTTTGTTTCCATCTCCAAGCTGTTGATAAAGCGAACGTGCCACCTCAAACTTTTGCAGTGCCTCCCGGTAAGATGTTTCTGTTTTTTGAGCGAATAATCGCCTCGCTTCCTGAATCAATTTATCGGCTTCATCTGTTTGTTGATTCTGTTGATTTAAGATTTGTCTATTTTTTTTGAGTAGTCGATCTGCTTCACCAGCCGGGACTTGATTTCCACCAAGTTCAAGGTTTATTAAATTAGTCAGTCCCGATAAAGGTGTCACATCGGCGATTTGATTTTTACTGAGGTTAAGCCCTCTCAGATTAGTCAGTCCCGATAAAGGTGTCACATCGGCGACTTGATTTGATTCGACGCTTAGCAATTGCAGATTGCTCAATCCAGATAAGGGTTTTATATCCTGGATCTTATTGTTTCCCAGATACAGAAAAACTAAATTAGTCAGTCTCGATAATGGTGTCACATCTACAATTTGATTTGATGCGAGGGAAAGTCCTTCCAGATTCGTCAATCCCGATAACGGTGTCGCATCTACGATTTGATTTGATTCCAGAAAAAAGTCTGTCAGATTAGTCAGTCCCGATAATGTTTTGACATCTGGGATTTGATTGAAATTTAGGGTGAGACTTTTCAGATCGCTCAGATCCGATAATGGTTCCACATTTGTTATTTTATTGAAACTGAGATTGAGTTTTTTGAGTTTACTTAATTTTGATAGTGGTTGGAGATTGACTATTTGATTGCGAATCAGGTAAAGCTGTGTCAGATTCGTTAAATTTGCTAACGGTTCTAGATTAACTATTTGATTCTCATTGAGTTGAAGAATCCTCAAATTCGTTAAGTTTGCTAACGGTTCTAGATTGACGATTTGATTCTCATTGAGTTCAAGGATTGTCAGATTCGTTAAGTTTGCTAACGGTTCTAGATTGACGATTTGATTTGAATTAAGGGAAATTTGTGTTAGATTAGCCAGGGTTTGTTGAGCGCGATCGCACTCTTGTGTCTTTGCTTTCGATAGCAACACCTCCACCGTATGTCTGGCTTCCGGGGTCAAATTTTCTTTGTTGGTGCACCAATCGTCAAAGCTTTCAAATGTCTTGGGATTTGGCGCCGCGGCAGATGCTAGCAGGATACTCGCACCTACAGCTAACCCGAAACGCCCCCAAGCCCAAGCAGTGAGATTCATAAACACTCGTCCAAAAAAGACCTGATGAGATGCTATCATAATCGATCGCAGCTTGTGGCAAAGAAACCGAGTTTCTTGACAAAAAGCTACGCTTTCAGCATCATCGCTTGACAAGAAACCGGGCTTCTCATACCCCGTGCGTTGGACTTACGCAGAAACCGGGTTTTTTCCGAAAATCTGGGATCGCAGCCTTAATATCCGCGAAAAACCAGGTTTCTTGGGTATTGATGCGTAAGTCCTGTATTTTAAAATTAGCATTCTAGAATCCACTATCTACTCTTTTTTGGTGCAGTTTTATGAAAGCGAACAAAAAACAATTAAAAAAATCAATTGTGGTTTTTTATCTGGGAACGATCGCTATTTTCCTCTTTTCCTTAACTCTGCGATTTTGGCAACTAGAGCGATTTAATACTTTAGTATTTGACGAAGTTTATTACGCCAAATTTGCCAACGATTATCTCACCAAAACTCCCTTTTTCAACGCTCACCCGCCGCTGAGCCAATACATAATTGCGATCGGGATTGCGATCGGCACTCACCTGCCCTTCGGAAAAACCGCCGTCAACAGCATGGCCGGTTCCCTGCTTTCCCCTTGGGATTACCGCT
The DNA here is from genome assembly GCF_049646505.1 of Microcoleus sp. Taxonomy (GTDB): domain Bacteria; phylum Cyanobacteriota; class Cyanobacteriia; order Cyanobacteriales; family Microcoleaceae; genus Microcoleus. Next base: position 218 of record NZ_JBARVX010000268.1, on the reverse strand, counting down.
GGTTGAATGCTCTTACAGGTTCCTTTATTCCGCTAGTTGTGGGAGCCCTGGCTTATCAGCTAGTTCCGCGCCGCACCTTTGCTTTTATTGCTGCTTTATTTATCGCCTGCGACGGTTTGTTTTTAGTGGAGTCTCGCTACGCGCTGAACAACATTTATCTAGTTTTATTTGGAATTTTAGGTCAGTTATTTATTTTAAAATCCGTAGAATCCGAAGGC
>NZ_JBARVX010000267.1:0-25057 GCF_049646505.1 Microcoleus sp. | reverse complement strand
TAATTATCCCATTGAGTTGATGGCGGGCGGGTTGATTGGATTAACTGATTCTTAATTTCAGCATCAAGACGTTTTACCTTAGCATCGTAAATCAACCACCACGAAACAATACTAAAGCCAATTATAGAAATACTTGCCAGAACAGCAGAGAATAGAGTAATCCGAAAGCGAAAAGATTGCAGTTTCATGATGGGGAATCTGGTTTGCGAAACCGATAGCCAACACCGCGCACGCTCTCAACCCATCCCGTACCGCCAATTGGTTCAAGTTTCTTGCGAATGCGTTGAATGCAGACATCTACTACATTGGTGTTTGGGTTGAAATCATAGCCCCAGATATGTTCGAGAATTTGCGTGCGGGTGAGTACCCTACCGGGCGATCGCATCAGATATTCCAACAGATTAAACTCGCGGGTTGTCAGTTCGACTGTATGGGAATCGCAGGTAACTTCTCGGAGAATGCGATCGAGTTTAACAGGGCCAACACTCAGAATATTTTGCCCGCTTCCGGAAGCACGCCGCACAACAGCATAAATCCGAGCAACTAACTCCTCCACAAAAAACGGTTTAGCCAAATAGTCATCAGCACCGAGATGCAAGCCTTCAATGCGATCGTCAAGTTCGTTGCGAGCCGTCAATAAAATCACAGGTACATTGCGCCCCGCCTTTCGCAGAAGTTTGAGGATAGACAATCCATCTTTTCCCGGCAAAACAATATCAAGTACGATCGCATCGTACTCATTATCGATCGCCCGCCCGTAGCCATCGTTGCCATTATCGCAATAATCCACAACAAAGCCTTGTTCTTTCAAGCCGATACAAACAAAATTAGCGATTTTTTCTTCATCTTCAACGTAGAGAATATTCATAAATTCACCGATGCGTTGTGATTATACAGTGATTGTTTATTTAATTAAATTACAAAATTGTAATCTATCAGCAGAGTTCCCCGTCATGTTTGGGTAGTTTGATGCTGCTATCAACTATTTGGCGAGCGGTAATTATAACTACCATGAAAAATCCTGCACTACTCGCATTACCTGCTACAGCTTTGCTGCTGGGATTGAGCAGCTTGACTTTGCGCGATCGAACTACAGCTAGTTCTAACTTACATCTTGCACAATTCTCAAGAACGGGCATCTTGCCCGTTCCACAAGAAAATTTACTCTTTGTGGAACAGGCATCTTCCCTGTTGCTTACAGAGGTGCAATATCTCAGTTCAAATACTGTACTAGCCCAGAACCAACCCGAACCCAGTCAACAGCGCAGACATCCTCCCCGTATAGATTTTGCCGCTGCTGCCAAACAATTAGGAGTCACCGAAGCCCAGTTAATCGAAGCTTTGGGGCTACCAACCAAACCGCCCGAACCACCAACTGAAAATAATCGCCCGCCGGGCCCACCGCCCCCTCCTCCTTTAGATATTGCCGGTGCAGCGCAAAAGTTGGGAGTCACCGAAGCACAGCTAATCAAAGTTTTGGATATTCCACCGCGTCCATCGGGCGATCGCAATATACCCCAAAATTCCGAAAAACCCTAACTTCCCAGATTACAAAACTGTAATGCCAGCACAGGGATAAATGTCATTTTCAACCAGCTTAATGATTGTAGCGACTAAAGCAAAGGGCGATCGAGAATTCATTTCTTGAGCCTGACAACTGCTTCCAACTTAGAAAATCAATTGAGGTAATTACACCATGCCACCACTATTTCCCAATTCAAACAATGCACCCGGTAATCCCCCTCAAAATCAAGGTGTACCGAGCAATCCTCTACCTCGAAACCAAGGCGCACCGGGCAATCCTCCACCTCGAAATCAAGACGGACAACTTACCAATTCTGCTTTACCTCCCCAAAATCAAACTCCACCCGCACCGCCAGCCAACAGCATCAGCACCACAGCAGGAAACGACAATATTACCGGAGATAGTTTAGACAACTTCATCTTAGGCAGTAGCGGCACTGATAGCATCCTTGGAGAATTAGGCACGGATACAATTAGCTATCTTTCCCTCAGCAACGGCATTACCCTTGAGGCTGGAGGCCTTGTAGATAAAGGCGCAGCCGGTACAGATAGCCTTCAAAGTATCGAGCAAATTATTGCTCCTTTAGGACAGAGTAATACCATCGATGCTTCTACAGGTAGCGGCACAGCTTCTATTAATGCGGATTTGTCGCAGAATAGTTTGGCGGTTAACAATTTACCCGGTATCGGCACTCTGAATTTGACTGTCGAGAATTTCGTTAACGTCACAGGAACTCCGAATGTAGATGTCCTTACCGGAAACATCCAAAACAATACTTTAGTAGGAGGAGATGGTAACGATACACTCTCTGGTTTGCGCGGCAATGATACTTTAATTGGAGTTAATCCATTGAGTGCTACACCGGGAAGCAATGAAACCGATGTACTGATTGGGGGTCGAGGTAGAGATGTTTTTGTGCTAGGTGATGTCGCTCAGACCTACTATAGTGGAACAGGAGTTGCACTGATTCAAGATTTCCAACAGGGAATCGATCGCATTCAGTTACACGGGAATCTCTCTGACTACAATATTGTTGGCAACTCCATCAATTTAGCTGGCACATCTGACCAAATAGCCGTCATTCAAGGCGGGTTTACTCCTGATAGTTTCATATTTGTTTGAACTATCAAGTTTTAACTGGTTAACTGGTTCCCAGGCTCCAGCCTGGGAAACCATATCTAGAGGCTCTGCCTCGCTTGGGAAGCAAATGGAGGCAGAGCCTCCCGAGTGGCGTTACCAGGCTGGAACCTGGTAACGAGTAAATCGCCCGCCGGGCCCACCGCCGCCTCCTCCTTTAGATATTCCCGGTGCAGCGAAAAAGTTGGGTGTTACCGAAGCGCAGTTGATTAAAGTTTTGGGCATTCCACCACGTCCACCTGGTATTCCACCTCATCCATCGGGCGATCGTAATTTACCCCAAAATTCCGAAAAACGCTAATGTTTCCAGATTAAAAAGTAAAATAAATCCTCCACTCGTTACCCATACCCGTATCCCAGGTAGTTACCCCTTGTGCTGTGTCGGGACGGTGCAAATAATCTCCTTTCCAGGATTTGAGTTTGATTTTGTCACCGATAGATTCCACAATCCAAGTCATGCCAATATCCCCAAACGTATCTTTACCCCAGGTAGTTACACCTTGTGCTGTGTCGGGACGGTGCAGATAATCTTCTTTCCAGGACAGGAGTTGGATTTTTCTATTTGGGTCTAGAGTTATGAGTACATTTTGCATTTCGTTCATGGCTATATTCTCCTTCATTCTTGGTTTTAGTTAACAGTTAGTATTAACAACATCTTTGTACAATTGTACAGAGTTGCAGAGACCTTTTTTACCATCGCTAACCCTAACTATAGCAATCCTAAATGAGTCGTAAATTTTTCACCCCACCCCAACCCTCCCCTTAGCAAGGGGAGGGAGTAAGAAATTTACAAATGATTTAGGACTGCTATACGATCTTGAGATTGGGAATACCAAGCTCAGTATTAATAGTCTGGAATACACTATAGCACCCCAAAATCTGGACAACATCTTTTTTTTGTAAAGAAATATTAAATGAAGTGAGTCAGCGACAGATAGATGTTTTTGTGCTAGGTGATGCTTCAAAGACATACTATAGTGGAACAGGATTTGCATCGATTCAAGATTTTCGGCAGGGAATAGATCGCATTCAGTTAAGTGGCAGTCTTTCTGACTACAATATTGTTGGTAACTCGATCAATTTGGCTGGTACTCCTGACCAAATTGCTGTGATTCAAGGCGGGTTTACTCCTGATAGTTTCATATTTGTTTGAACTATCAAGTTTTAACTGGTTAACTGGTTCCCAGGCTCCAGCCTGGGAAACCATATCTAGAGGCTCTGCCTCGCTTGGGAAGGAAATGGAGGCAGAGCCTCCCGAGTGGCGTTACCAGGCTGGAGCCTGGTAACGAGTAGAATGTACTAATTTCCTACAAATGCCGATCGCCCTTTAATCCAATCCAGTAAAATAGGATTGACCAATTCCGGCGCTTCATCCTGGGGACAATGGCCCACTCCCTCCAAAGGAATAAACTTTTCAACAGCCGGAAATTTTGCCAATTCTCGCCCCAGGGCGATCGGCTCCCAAGGGTCATTTGCACCCCACAAAATCAAAGCAGGACAGCTCAAACGCGGCAACAAATCCTCCGGTAGCGGCCCTTGAGAATAGCTGATAAATGCCACAAATACATCCACAGCGCCGCTATCTCGCGCTGGTTTTAACAAGATTTCTACAAGTTCGTCGGTGACAGCTTCCGGCTGGTGATAGGCTTGCAAAAGCACTTTTTTGACTGTTTTTGGGGTTGCTAACTGTTTGAAAAATAATTGACTTATCCACTTGACATTTAAAACTTTTTGTGCAATTGGCGCTCCAAAACTGCGATACCAAGGCATTTCGGCGCGCTTGCGATCGTGCAGCAAACGCAGAGAACAATTGAGTAAAATTACCCCAGAAGCAATATCGGGAAAATCCACGGCGGCTTGCATAATTGCCACGCAGCCGATCGAATTTCCCACCAAAAAAGCAGGCCCGCCCGCAACTTCCCGACAAAAATCAGCAATTAACTCACCCCAAGTTTCAAAAGTATAATCAATCTCAAGCTTGGGCGCGGGCTTAGCAGAACCGCCAAAACCGATAAGATCGATCGCGTAACAGCGACAACTAGCAGCCAAAACAGGCAAATTCTTGCGCCAGTGACCCGAAGACGCGCCAAAACCGTGGACAAACACCACCGCAGGGCCCTCGGTTCCCGCAGCCTGGTAACAAATCGGAAAGCCTTTCCACATCCAGGTTTGAGGTGCAACAGCAGTTAACGTAGAAGAAGTCATGGGATTTTAGATTTTAGATTGGGCATGGGGCATAGGGCATGGGGCATAGGGCATGGGGCATAGGGCATAGGGCATTGTTGACTGTTGACTGTTGACTGTTGACTGACAACCACCAACTGACAACCACCAACTGCCAACTGCCAACTGCCAACTGACTAATGACTACTTTGCAGTTAGAGCCGCTATTATGCCACCATTAAAGATGCTGCATTTTTTGCCTTATTAAAATTTCCCTTATGCCAACGATCATTTCCACTGCTGTCGTACCGTTTCTCGGTTCCGAAATTGTACCCGACTACGACACCGCCAAAGTAGTAATTTTGCCAATTCCCTACGAAGCAACCACCACCTACCGCCGGGGGTGCGAAAACGGGCCGGCAAAACTGCTAGAAGCTTCTCACCAACTCGAATGCTACGACGAAGAATTAGATTCCGAAGTTTGTTATGATGTCGGAATTTATACAAAAGAGCCGATCGCCGATACCCGAAACAACCAACGGGTTTCATCCTCAGAAATGCTGCGAGTCACGCAACAAACCGTACACCAGCTAATTGCAGAACAGAAATTTGTGATCTCCCTCGGAGGCGAACACAGCATCACCGCCGGCATTGTGGAAGGCTACCGCCAAGGCTACCCGGATGAACCCTTCACCGTCGTGCAAATCGATGCCCACGGCGACTTGCGCCACGAATACGAAGGCTCTATCCACAACCACGCCTGCGTGATGCGGCGGATTGTAGATATGGGCTTGCCGACACTGCAAATCGGGATTCGCGCTATCTGCAAGGAAGAAGCCGACTTGATTAAAGCCAAACAGCTAAATGTGATTAGAGCTCGGGAAATTGCTACTCAACCGGATTGGGCCGATCGCGCAATTGCCAGCATAACAACCAAACGAGTATTTTTGACGATCGACCTAGACGGCATCGACCCGACATTAATTCCAGGGGTAGGCACACCCGAACCGGGCGGGTTAAATTGGTATTCGCTAACCGGATTTTTGCGGCGCGTCTTCGAGTCCTGCGAAGTAATCGGCTGTGACATCATGGAATTAGCACCTGTTGTAGATTCTGTCGTCTCAGAATTTACCGCCGCCAAATTAACCTACAAACTTATTGGATATCAAGCGGCGGCTCAAGGTTGGCTAAAGCAAAACGAGGAATAAATCGCGAATCATGAATCAAAATAAGCTGTTGGTCAGGTTAGAATCAAGGTTAAACCCAAAAACAGCCAATTTGATTATTGCTGAGAATTTCATCTTTCACGCTCGCAAATACTGCTCTTAACCTCCTGAAAACATGAGTTTACCAATCGAAACAACGGGTACTTCAATTAATGGCTACGCTCCCGATTTTGAACTGCCGGGAGTTGACGATGAAGTTCACCATTTAGCTCGCTATTTAGAAAAATTTCGGGCAATCGGGGTAGTATTTATCTGCAATCATTGCCCTTACGTGAAGTCGTATATCGATCGCCTGAAAGAACTTCAAGCAGCTTTTCAAGATCGAGAAGTTACTTTAATCGGGATTAATGCCAATGATTGCAACCAGTATCCCGACGACAGTTTTGAGAACATGAAAATTTTTGCAGCCGACAATCAACTCAACTTCCCGTATATCCGAGATGTTGCTCAAGATGTGGCCCACAGTTTTGGGGCTTCTAAAACGCCGGAAGTTTTTTTGTTAGACCGAGACGGCAAATTGCGCTATAAAGGTTTAATTGATGATAATGCCGACGATGCAGCGGCGGTACAGGTTTCTTATTTGCAAAGCGCGATCGACCAATTGCTCAAAGACGAATCGGTAGAGCCTTCTATTACAGAGGCGATCGGCTGTTCTGTCAAGTGGCGACAATAGGGATAACACCTGAAATCCGTAGGGACACGGCACCGCCCATTAGTGTGAATTTAACGTCAAACGTAGTGCGAGTCTTCTGTCTAGCGATTAAGGCCAGATCCCCCCTTAGCTTGCCCCCTACTCGACCCCTACTCCCCTTAAGAAGGGGGGGACAAGATTCTGCTCAAAGTCCCCCTTCTTAAGGGGGATTTAGGGGGATCTGGCCTCTGCTATAAACGAGAAATACAAAGATTTTGACATTTAAGTTGACACTAATGATCGGTGCCGTCTGCCTACCGCACTATTATTTAACAAACCGCGAAGATGCAAAGAGCGAGAAGGAAGAAAAAGAGGAAGATAGTTTTGTAGCAGTTTTGATATAATTCAAAATCAAAGATTCTCAACTATTCCCGATGAACCTAAAAAGAAAACGTATTCTCAACTTGATAATCGCAGCCGTCGCCACACTGGTACTGCTGATTAGTTGGAACTTATTTCAGAATGTTTCCCCAGCCACATCACAGCAGCGCACGTCTTTAACTGTATCCGCCGCCATCAGTCTGTCGCCAGCCTTAACAGAAATCAAAACAGTATATCAAAGCAGCAATCCCAATACTATTATTACTTATAATTTTGGTGCTTCCGGCGCTCTAGAGCAGCAAATTCAGCAAGGAGCTCCGGTAGATATATTTTTTGGCGCCGCGACTAAACAAATGGATGGTTTGCAAAAAGCTAATTTGCTGCTGAACGAGACGCGCCGCAATTTGCTGACAAATCGCCTGGTTTTGATTACTCCTAAAAATGGCGCTGTTTTGAGCGATTTTAAACAGTTGACAGAGGCAAAAATCAAGAAAATTGCGATCGGCGCACCGAAAAGCGTTCCTGCGGGAAAATACGCTCAGGAAATGCTAACTAAACTTGGGTTGTGGCCGCAACTCCAGCCGAAATTAGTGCTGGGAAATAACGTCCGCCAAGTGCTGACATTTGTCGAAAGCGGTAACGTTGATGCCGGTATAGTCTACACCACAGATGCCAAAGCATCGGACAAAGTAACAGTGCGACTAACAGCAGCCGAAAACTTGCACTCGCCCATTGTTTATCCGCTAGCAATTATCAAAAACAGCCGCAATCCCGCCGCAGCAAAAGCCTTTGTTGAGTTTTTGGCGGGCGATCGCGCTAAAATAGTATTTCAGAAATACGGATTCGGTACAGCTCGTTAATTATTCGTAAAACTTGTAGCAATTCAAAAAACTTTCTTCTCTTCCTTCTCTTCCTCTGTGTTCTCTGCGCCCTCTGCGGTTCAAAAAAATTATCCAAAACTGCGATAGTTCATCCAAAATATGGAATTTGACATATCTCCATTATGGATATCCCTAAAATCATCAGCCATTGCGACATTCTTTACCTTCTTTCTGGGAATAGCTGCCGCCCGGTGGATGCTTTCAACTCGCATCCGAGGTAAAGCCTTGATTGAGGCCATTTTCATCTCTCCCTTGGTTTTGCCGCCCACGGTAGTCGGATTTTTGCTGCTGCTGCTGTTTGGTAGAAATGGCGCGATCGGTCAATTTCTTCTAAAGTTTGATTTAACTATAATTTTTACTTGGCAAGCCGCCGTAATTACTGCCACAGTCGTATCATTTCCCCTGATGTACAAAACTGCTTTGGGGGCTTTTGAGCAAATTGATGCCAATCTTCTCAATGCAGCCCGCACTTTGGGCGCTTCGGAAAAAACTGTTTTTTGGCGGATTATGTTGCCGCTAGCGTGGCCGGGAATTTTAGCAGGAACTATTCTCGCATTTGCTCGCGCTTTGGGTGAATTTGGCGCGACGTTGATGTTAGCTGGAAATATTCCTGGACAAACTCAGACTATCCCGATGGCAATTTATTTTGCGGTGGAAGCTGGGGATATGAGGCAAGCTGCTATTTGGGTTTTGATTATTCTCAGTCTGGCTTTGAGCGTGCTCGCTTTGGTTAATTACTGGACTTATTTACCCAGGATTTCGCCCAAACCAAATCCCAACTATCGGCATCCTAAATCAGTTAGGAACTTGGTTCATGGTTCTAATATGGACGGGCAAGATGCCCGTCCCACAACTTATTTAGGATTGGCAGATCCAGGTCAATCTAATATTTCAAAATCCTGGAATTCTTATGGCACAAATTACTGCAACAAAATATCAGAAGGCGGACTATTTTTAAACATTTTTAAACCTCTTTCTGGCTTTGCTTTGGATGTTGGTTTTGATATCGGTCAGGAAGTGCTGGGAATTTTGGGCGCGTCGGGTTCCGGCAAAAGTATGACTCTGCGCTGCATCGCGGGTTTGGAAACTCCCAGCAGCGGTAAAATTGCAGTTAATGGCAAGGTTTTATTTGACTCAGCAGAGGGCATTAATTTACATTCTAAAGACCGCCGGATTGGTTTTTTGTTTCAAAACTATGCTTTGTTTCCTCACCTGACTGTGGCTGAAAATATTGCTTTTGGTTTGCAGCATTTATCTAAAGGCGAGCAAAAAATTCGAGTAAGAGAACAGCTTGTTTCGGTGCAAATGTTGGGAATGGAAAACCGCTACCCGCACGAACTTTCTGGCGGCCAGCAGCAGCGGGTGGCTTTGGCGAGGGCGATCGCCCCGAATCCCGATTTACTGCTGTTAGATGAACCGTTTTCGGCTTTGGATACGCACTTGCGGAGTCAACTGGAACGGGAGTTAATGCAGACTCTGGCTAATTATCGGGGAATTACTTTGTTTGTCAGTCACAATTTAGAGGAAGTTTACCGGGTGTGCAAAAATCTGTTGGTGTTGGCTGATGGAAGTGCGATCGCCTTTGATACCAAACAGAACATTTTCGATCGCCCGCGCAACTTCACAGTCGCCCAGTTGACGGGCTGCAAGAATTTCTGTGCCGCTAAACCGATCGCGGAAACTGTCATAGAGGCGATCGGCTGGGGCTGCACTTTGACTGTAGTTGAACCAATTCCCAAATCTCTAGTTTCTGTCGGAATTCGAGCTCATCAAATCAGTTTTGTTAGGGGGGGCGATCGCGAAAATACATTTACTTGTTGGATCGCCTCAACTGTGGAAACTCCGCACCGGGTGACATTATATCTCAAGTTGCACTCGCCTTCCCACGATTCCCAAGATTATCACTTGCAAGCTGAACTTTTCAAGGAAAAGTGGCGGGCGATCAAGGACAATTCTTTTCCCTGGTATGTTCATTTGGAGCCAATTAGGTTAATATTAATGGAAGCCTGAGTTAATCAGCAACAGTCAACAGTTAACAGTCAACAGTCAACAGTTAACAGTTAACAGTCAACAGTCAACCGTCAACAATCAACAATTAACAACATTAAATCATGACAGACAAAGTTCAAAAAACCGATGCCGAATGGCAACAGCAACTCAGCCCAGAACAGTTCAAAGTTACCCGAAAAAAGGGAACAGAAAGAGCTTTTAGCGGCGAATATCACGACAACAAAAAGCCCGGAATTTATAAGTGTATTTGCTGCGGCACCGAGCTATTTAAATCAGAAACAAAATACGATTCCGGTACTGGTTGGCCGAGTTTTTACGCTCCCATTAACGAAGAAAATGTCAAGAATGAGTCGGATAACAGCTTGTTCATGCGCCGTACTGAGGTACTGTGTGCTGTTTGTGACGCTCATCTCGGTCACGTATTCAACGATGGGCCAAAACCCACAGGCCAGCGTTACTGCATGAATTCTGCTTCTCTTGATTTCGTTCCCAAGGAATAAATTAAGTCCGCATTTCATAAAGTAGCGCTAGATAGAACCCCCCCCAACCCCCCCCTTAGTAAGGGGGGGGCTAAGAATTCATCAGCACATCTTTAATAAAAATGGTATGAGTCCGCATTTCTCACCAAAAAACCCGGTTTCTGCCTTAACTTTGAAGATTGCTCAAACAGCAGATTAGGCCGAGAAACCGGGTTTTTATCCGTTCCCAGCAGCCTGTTCCAAGCAATTGATGTTCAAAATGCACCCGTACTGCTATCTTATTGTGGAGACAAAAAGCAAAAATAGTGGCGGCATGGGGATGGTTTATCAGCGGGTTTTGCTGAAGCTCAGCGGTGAAGCGCTGATGGGCAGCTTGGGCTACGGCATCGATCCGGTAGTGGTTGGGTCGATCGCCCAGGAAGTGGCCAAAGTAGTGTCCGAAGGCATCCAAATCGCGATCGTTGTCGGCGGCGGCAACATTTTTCGCGGCGTGAAAGCTGCTTCTGCAGGGATGGATCGGGCAACAGCCGACTATGTGGGCATGATTGCTACGGTGATGAATGCTATCACTTTGCAGGATGCCTTGGAACAAGCAGGAGTGCCAACGAGGGTGCAATCGGCGATCGCCATGCAAGAAGTAGCTGAACCCTACATCCGGCGGCGGGCAATTCGCCACCTCGAAAAAAAACGGGTAGTAATTTTTGGTGCCGGTTCTGGCAATCCTTTTTTTACTACTGATACTACAGCCGCATTGCGGGCGGCTGAAATCGATGCACAGGTGATTTTTAAAGCTACTAAGGTGGATGGGGTCTACGATTGCGACCCCCATGTCAACCCCAACGCGCGCAGGTATAAAACCCTCACCTACGCCCACGTCTTGAACCAAGACTTGCGGGTGATGGACAGTACCGCGATCGCCCTGTGCAAAGAAAATAATATTCCTATTATGGTATTTGACCTCTCGGTATCGGGCAACATTTATCGAGCTGTAATGGGAGAATCTATTGGAACTATTGTAGGAGGAGTTAGTGAAGTTAGCTGAAGCAGAAGACCACATGCAAAAGGCAGTTGAGGCTACTCAGCGGTCTTTTAATACTATCAGGACGGGACGGGCAAACGCCTCTCTCCTCGATCGAGTCATGGTAGATTACTACGGAGCTCCAACTCCCATCAAATCCCTTGCCAACATCGGCACGCCTGATGCGACTACGATCAACATTCAACCGTTCGATCGCACAGCACTAACATCGATCGAAAAAGCAATTTCCCTCTCAGATGTAGGACTCGTACCCAACAATGACGGTTCAGTTATTCGCTTGAACATTCCGCCCCTGACTAGCGAGAGACGCCAAGAATTTGTCAAAATGGCCTCGAAGTTTGCCGAAGAAGGTAAAGTTGCAATTCGGAATATCCGCCGCGATGCGGTTGACTCGATTCGCAAGCAAGAAAAAAGCAGCGATCTCTCTAAAGATGAATCGCGGGACTTGCAAGATAAAATTCAAAAGCTGACGGACAAGTATGTCGCCAAAATAGAAGAAGTTCTGGCATCGAAAGAAAAAGATATCACGACTGTTTAGTGAATGGCAAATTGGGCGTGGGGAAATTGCTGCAATTTTCAAACAACAAAACTGGGCGGTTGAAACCTTTTATATACAAACAAAAACCCGCTATTGCGGGTTTGAAGAAGGGGCGGTTTAAATTACGTTGTTTTCTTTACACCGCCTCTGCGGACGAAAGTTTGTTCCAACCTGGTTTCAGCCGCCCTCTTCAGCTTTTTATCCTCTAAATTGTCGGTTAAAAAGCGATCGAACCGCGAGTGGACCCCAAAGCCAGCCCTGAATATGCAATGTTTATTGGCGGGACAGCTTAGATCGCATCCGTTCGGATGACCGTCATTAAGATTGGTTCGATCGCGAGGAATGCAAGTTCTCCGATCTTCGGGACTTGCATTTCCACCGATCGAACCTTTTTTATTTCAGGTAATTGACCGGACATGGTATTATCTTCTTCCATTTTTTTTATCCTATAAAATCTAAAATAATTATGATAATTTATTTTTATAAACTAGAAGACCCTTACGGCTGCTTTTCCAATTTTTCCCCCCACGAAATTTTTCTGTGCGGTGAACATTGGTTGACTGTGGAACATTACTATCAAGCCCAAAAATTTGTCGGTAGCGTCGATAGAGAATTAGTGGCGGCGATTCGAGGCGTAGCAACTCCTCAAGAAGCAGCCCAATTAGGTCGCGATCCCAACCACCGCGTGCGAGACGATTGGGAAGCAGTGAAAATTCCGATTATGCGCGAAGCAATTTTAACTAAGTTTCTCGCTCATCCAGACATTCAAGCTATTCTCCTCGGTACGGGGGATCGAGTGATTGTGGAGGATTCGCCAACGGATTACTACTGGGGCTGTGGCTGCGACGGCACCGGCCAAAATCACTTGGGTAAAATTTTGATGAGCGTCCGCAGCGAAATTGCTCAGCGTCGGCGGGGCTGATAGAAACTCAAATTTCTTTTTATGTTGTATAAAGTTATACAAACAAATGTCAATTTAGTTTGAGCATTAATAATTATGATAGCGAGATTTTAAGATTGCTAGAAATTTATGAGAATATTATAATAATAATTATCATTCGGTTAAGCCGCTCTGTTTGTTGAAGGCAAAAACTAAATCGGCGCGATCGCACATTTTCCTTCCCCAGCGCGCCAGATTAATTGTACAGCTCGGTTAAATCAAAAACTCAGGCAGGTGCAGTGCGCGTCCGATCGCTCCGGCAGCACATCAAAACTTCTTATTTTTATCGTAATTGTCTTGCCAAAGGAGATTTATGCAACTAACAGAAAATACACAAGAATTAAATCATAAACTAGACAGAGAAATTTTGGTGCGGCGGATCACAGAACGCATCCGCCAATCTCTAGAATTAGATGATATTTTAACAACTGCGGTAGCAGAAGTGCGGTCTTTTTTGAAAACAGACCGCATCATGATTTATAGGTTTAGTGCTGACGGCAGTGGAGAAGTTGTTGCCGAATCAATTAATAACAACCGTCTCCCTTCATTGAAAGGGCTGCACTTTCCAGCAGACGACATTCCCCCCACCGCTAGGGAGATGTATGTCAGTATGCGGCAGCGGACGATCGTAGATGTTAACTCCGGGACGATCGTCCTGAGTCCCCTCGATGCGGCCGATACCGGTCAACCCTTAGTAAATGAAGAAATGCACTACCGATCGCTCGATCCTTGCCATACAGCTTACCTGATGGGAATGGGAGTGCAATCTTCCTTAGTCGTGCCGATTTTGCACCGCAGAAGCGTGTCCCAAAACAGCAAAACAGAAATTTGCCAGGCCCCGGCCTGCGTGACTAGATACGAGCCTGGAAACGATCGCCAAACTCATATCGAACTGTGGGGATTGCTAGTGGCTCACCACTCCGTCCCCCGCAATATTTCAGCAACAGATTTAGAAGTAGTTCAGCTCGTAGCAGATCAACTGTCAAATGCGATCGGCCACTCGATCCTGCTCCATCAAACCCGCTCTCAAGCAGCCCGCGAAGCCACCGTGAGCCGCATCGCAGCCTTGTTGTACGGTCACGCCAACATTCAACTGCAACAGGCTTTAGAAGCCACCGTTACCGCCTTGGGCGGCAGCGGCGGCAGACTTTATCTCAATCCCCCCAATCTCAACAGCGGTGAAAAGTTATCGGTTGCCGAGATCGATCGAGCATCTTCTGAACTGTTCAAAACAGGCGAGCAACCGACACTTCCCGACTGGGAAAAACCCAGGGAGATCGAAGCTCATCCCCTCTGGCAGCAATGGCTGAGCGCCGGATTCACAAATACCGAAAAAATTCCCAACTTCCCAATTTTTACTAATTCTCAATTCCCAGCTTGGATAATTACAGACTTATACAAAGTACCTCAGTTTAGAGTTTTATTTCCAGCTTTCCAATCAACTCAAATTCGGGGTTTGCTAGTAATTCCCCTCCACTACCAACAACAAGTAGTCGGCTGTTTGACCATCTTTCGCAATGAAATTGATACCGAAAAACTGTGGGCGGGGCGCTTTGACAGCAGCGCCGCACAAACCCTTCCCAGACACTCTTTTGAAGTCTGGCGAGAAATCAAAAAAGGTCAGTCGCCGGAGTGGCAGTCCGAGGAAATAGAGCAAGCTTTAGCGATCGGCAGCCAATTTTGTGCCGCAATCGGACAGTACCTTCTTTACAAACAAGTGCAGGCCCTGAATGCCAACTTGGAGCGCCAAGTTCAACAACGCACCGCCGAATTGCAAAAATCCTTGGACTTTGTTCAAGTATTAAACAGAGTTAGAGACCAAATTCGCAGCACCTTAGATTTAAAAACCATACTGCAAACTATTGTGCGGGAAGTGAGAGGTTTGCTCGATACCGATCGCACGGTAATCTATCAATTTGCCGCAGCCAAACAAGGCGAGGTAGTTGTCGAAGCTGTTCGCGGCGAGTGGCAGTCAATTTTAGGTCTCAAATCTCCACAAGATTGCTTCCCCGAAGGCTCAGATTGCTTTTACCGAGCTGGACGGGTGCGAGCAATTAACGATATTGATACTGATGATTTAACCCCCTGTCACCGCGAATTTTTGGAAAAATTGCAGGTGAGGGGCAGTTTAATTGTGCCGATGATCGGCAAAGATGCCCAATTGTGGGGGCTGCTGATTGCCCACGAGTGTTCCGGGCCGAGGGTTTGGCAAACAGCAGAACAAGAGTTGCTGCAACATTTGGCTTCTCAAGCTGCGATCGCCATTCACCAAGCAGAACTTTATCAACAAAGTCTCAATGCAGCAACTGCCGATCGAGCAAAAGCCGAACAGCTAGCTAAAACCCTCACAGAACTCAGCAATACCCAAGCCCAACTGATTCAAACCGAAAAAATGTCCAGTCTCGGACAACTCGTGGCCGGAGTCGCCCACGAAATCAACAACCCGGTTAACTTTATCTACGGTAATCTTTCCCACGCCAGCGAATACAGCAAAGATTTGCTCTGCTTGGTGGAACTCTACCGCCAGCACTACCCCAATCCCAACTCAGAAATTAGCGAGTGCTCCGAAGCCATCGACGTTGAATTTCTGGCTGAAGATTTGCCCAAAATTTTGGGTTCGATGAAAGTGGGAGTTGAGCGCATCCGCCAGTTAGTTGTATCTTTGCGGAATTTTTCCAGGCTCGATCAAGCTCAAAAGAAACCTGTTGACATTCACGAAGGCATTGAAAGTACCCTGTTGATTTTGCAGCACCGGCTCAAAGCCCAGCCCGATCGCAAAACCGTAGAAATCATTAAAGAATACGGCAACTTGCCCTTAGTAGAATGCTATGCCAGCTCGCTAAATCAGGTATTTATGAATCTGATCGGCAATGCCATTGACGCTCTAGAAATGGGACAAAAAGACCA
This sequence comes from Microcoleus sp., assembly GCF_049646505.1. Classification (GTDB taxonomy): domain Bacteria; phylum Cyanobacteriota; class Cyanobacteriia; order Cyanobacteriales; family Microcoleaceae; genus Microcoleus. Next base: position 9,200 of record NZ_JBARVX010000267.1, on the reverse strand, counting down.
AATCATCAATATTCCCGGACTCGATGCAAGTGCGGCCGCGATATATTTTAGCTCCCAAGAACAGGCTATCGAACCCGTAGATATAAATGGAAGCACCGAGTCTTTTATTCCTAATTTTCCATCCCCTTGCATTCGGATTCGCACCGAATTAATCGATGAAAAAACAGTAAGAATTTGTATTGCAGACAACGGTCACGGCATCCCCAAAGAGTTAATTTCTCACATATTTAATCCGTTTTTTACTACTAAACCCGTCGGTCGGGGGACAGGGTTAGGACTGTCTATCAGTTATCAAATTGTAGTTGAGAAACATCAAGGGATACTCAAGTGTGTTTCTGTACCCGGTGGCGGTACACAGTTCTCGATCGAGATTCCGCTGAATTAGCAAGTTCTGCTCAAGGCAAGAGTATCTTCACCAGAACCGAACCGATCGATCCCAGAAGACTCATAAAGTTGCCGCCCCCAGTGCGCGGCTCCGTTGGCTTTTGGCGCGCCACAATTGCTTCGCCTAACTGCTTTGACAATTCCTGACCTTGGGGATTTCCTTGAGCTGCAAAGAGTTGGTTTGCTCTGGCCGCGTCTTGACTCGCGCCGGCGAAGTCTCCCAAGTCAGCCCGAGACATACTGCGCGCAAAATAAATGGCGGCTGCATCCGATTTCAAATTCAGGGCTTGATTGTAATAATCGATCGCATTTCTGTAATTTCCCGCTTGAGCTTCCTGGACTCCCAACCGGTAGAAATCTTCAGCGGTGCCGATATTAGTTGGCATTCCCCTAACTCCCAGCAGTTGGGCGTTAGTTAAATTAGCGTCGGTTAAATTTGCATTGCTGAGATAGGCGCTTCTCAAGTCAGCACCGCTGAGGTTGGCTCCGCTGAGGTTGGCCCCCGTCAGGTTGACGCCAAACAAACTGGTGCCGCTGAGGTTGGCTCCGCTGAGATCCGCCCCGGTGAGGTTGGCTCGGCTGAGGTTCGCCAATCTCAAGTCAGCTCCTTTGAGATTTGCTCCTGTTAAGTTGGCTAAAACCAGACCTGCACTGCTGAGGTCGCAGTTGGGACACTCTCGGGTGGCTAGCAATTGTTGGGTGTGTTGGATGTTTTCGGCTGCAGCAGGAGCGATCGGGGCGATCGCGCTCAGCAGCGTTAAAGCAGCGAGGATTCTAAGTTTCATTTTAACCGTCCAAAATCCCAAATATTAAATCTAAAATAGCTTTTCTCGAAGCATTTGAAAATCACCATAACACAAGTTCACCCAACAAATCTTTTGACTTGCCGGATGTAGGAGTTCTGTGCGCCACCAGCACCCTAGATTGAAGTTATCCGACTTACCTGAGTGTCAAATAAAGATTTCGCTGCCAATAAATTAGGGCAATGAAAACCTCATTACCCTTTAGCTGCAGTTCTCGGCAAGCATAAAATTTAACAAATAAATTAGTCGTGGATCGTGCCGTCGGGCATCATCGTACCCTTAAGATATACTCCGCTCAGGTTGACTTTTGTAAGGTTTGCTCCCAGCAGGTTTGCCCCGCTTAAATCTGACGCACTTAAAACCGCATCAGTCAAATCCGCCCTAATTAGGCTCGCTCCCATTAAGTCGGCTCCGCTGAGGTCTACTTTGCTCAGGTTTGCGCCAATTAAATCGGATTCTGTGAGAACTGCCCGCCGCAAGTTTACTCCGTAAAGATTTACTCCGTGCAAGTCTGCACGGCAGAGTATTGCCCGAGATATGTTGGCTCCAATTAAATTTGCTTGGATCAGAGAAGCTCCGCTCAAGTCTGCTTTGCTGAGGTTGGCTCCCATCAACTCAGCTCGATACAGGTTAGCTTCAGCTAAAAGTGCTTCTGTGAAGTCTGCTCCACCTAAGTCGGCTCTGCTCAAATCGATTTTGGACAAATTGGCTTTGCCAAAGTTGACTCTGCTGAGTTTGGCTTTGCTGAGATTGGCTCCAATCAGGTCAGCTTCATACAGATTGGCTCCAATCAATTCTGCTTCGTAGAGGTAGACTTGGTGCAGGTAGACCCCGCTAAAGTTTCTTTCTCCTATTGCGTATAGCTTGAGCAGTTCGTCAACGTTCATTGTGGCTTCTCTACACCTTTTAAATGCAGAATACTGTCCGCTTGCTGGTTGCACCGGATATTCTGTCATTTGAGATTTTAGACGCTGACAGATTCACACCCAGCGCGAGAGTTCCTTCAACCTGCTGTTTGGAGCATAAATTAGATGGTTTGGCGAGGGTGAAGGACTAAACTCTACGATATTTTGCTGTGAAGTAAAATAAGAATTAAAAAATTTTCACAACCAGGTCGATCGCCCTTGGCAACTAAATCAAGAGATTTTAGCTCGATCCCGCGATCGAAGCCATAACTTTTTGTACCTAGTTGAGTTTACTGAGTATTGGTGTGATCTAGATCGCTAATTTATGTTAGTAGTATCACATACAAACCACTGTTTCGATCGCGACAGGCCCAAAAAAAATAGCAGATAGTGGTACTGTACTGCGCTAAATTGACAATTCCACCGCCTGCGTGTTTTACTCAACAAACGAACGATCGTTCGAGTAGTTTCACAGAGACCTGCTCGGGGCAGGAAAGTGGGTTGCAGCGTCACTAGACGCGACTTGTTCAGGCTGATGAAAGTCCTTATGTCCCAGGATTTATCGCAAAGCGACAGCCAGAAAAGCACTTGTGGGTACAGGGAAATGTATGTGTAAAATTTCGATCGCTGGTGTACAGACCAAGCCTGTTTACTAGCAGCTAATGATTAAAAGTTGGCAATACCTGCACAAAAATCACCGAGAAACAACAGGAAAACCATGATATATGTTTAGCAAAAAGAGAATCAATGGTATTCCTTAAAAGTCAAGTATTGCACCGAATGTAGCAGTCGAACGGTTAACTAATATTAGTGTTAGCAATGACGCTTGTGCCATCAAATACAAAACTGACCAAAAAATCAGATTTTTAACCAAAAAAATTGGTAGCAGCCCTTGCTCCCGGCTAAATAAAGAACCGGCTTGCGATCGTTTAAGTAAGTCCAGGAATCAAAAACTTTAATTTAGCTCGCTTGTGCATTGCTTTCTTAGCAAGCAAAAGGCGAGCAGTTAGGATGGGGCAGATTTTGCTCCCTTGTCAAACAAAGCTATTGCAGAAAGCAAATCGTGAGGTAATTAGTATGGCTGGAGTATGTAAACTTAGCATCACAGAGACAATTGAAGAACTAAAAAGCTTGTTAAACGAACAAAAAACGGCAAGCGGCTTTCAAAAAATTCAAGCACTTTACTTGTTCAAAATTTCTCAAGTTAAGACAGTTAAAGAACTGGCAATGACGATCGGGGTAAACCGAATTACAGTGCAGCGGTGGCTGAGAAAGTACCGATCTGACGGACTTGAAGGACTCCTGGAAACAAAGCACAGCGGCGGGCGCAAGCCTGCGATTCCTCCTCTAGCCCGCGCTAGTTTGGCAATGCGCCTGAGCGACCCCCAGAAAGGCTTTAAAAGCTATGGAGAAATTCAAGAGTGGTTGCAGCAGGAATACAGCATTGAGGCTTCCTACAAAGCCGTTTACGCAACAGTCAGATATCAGCTCAAAGCCAAGCTGACGAAAGTCTAGACTGTGCGGTGGATTGTCGATTTTTTATTGAGGGATTTTCTGCGGCGACAAACCCTGCTTCTGCTGCATGAAGTCAGGAGAATTGGTATAAATTGTGTGCGGTGGCGATTGGGCGAGGGGGAGAAGATTTAACGCTTTTTCCTAGTTTGTGAAAGAAAGGTGCTTAAAAAATACGCCATAACTTATAACTTGCAAGTTTTGTCTGGCTTGCAGGTTTTGTTATGATGCAAAAATCTGCTGCGATTAAGGCAAAAACCGATCCAAAGCCGCTTTCAATTCTTCTATTTCTGTATCGATATTGCCTTCTTTAGCGGCTCTAGCAATGCACTCAGTTAAATGTTCGTCAAGAATGATTCTCGCTACGCGGTCGAGGGCTCCTCGAACCGCAGCAACTTGTACGAGAACTTCGGGACAGGGACGGTTTTCTTGCACCATTGTTTTAATGCCGCGCACGTGTCCCTCAATCCGAGACAAGCGATTCACCAGCCGCCGCATCGATTCTTCATCGTGATGGTGAGGGTGGGCCGATTCATTGTGATGGTGGTGGGAATTTGAGGGCAAGGATTTGTCAGTAGAAGTATCAGATAGAATCATTGGGGTTATACCATTTGAGATTTTAGATTTTAGATTTTAGATTTGGGAATGAGTTATTCGGTAAGGGTTGGCTCCCGTGTCTAGTGTTGCATTATTTTTTGAAACTGATGTTAGTAGGGAAATTTTTCAAGCTAGAATTGAAAATATGTTGAATTTGTCAAAGCTGCTGACTCATGTATTGTAACTGTCAAAATATATTTAGGATCTAGAGAGCCGCAAATAATTAAGCGGGCGCGATCGCACACCTTCGCACACCTTGACCAGAATAACTCAGAGTAACAAAGATTGACGCTATGCGACTATTTAAGTTTTTTTGCCCCGCACCCCGCACCGGCACTCGCCACTTCGCCCTAATTTTAGGAATGACGATCGCCCTGAGCGTTCTAGCCATCAATCCTGCACTGGCTTTAGCAATTGACAAAAATCCGCCAAACTCGCGGCAAATGGCAAGAACAGCCGTGCAGCAAGCAGATTTGAGTTCCCCAGCGACTCTGCCAAATCCGCAAATGCTAGCGCTGCAGAGCCCGGAAATCCCGGCGGCGGCAGATACCAGCAGTTTTGTGACGGCGGCAGTCGATCGGGTCGGGCCGGCCGTGGTTCGCATTGATACCGAGCGCACAGTCAGCCGCAACCTCGACCCGTTAATGGAAGACCCCTTCTTCCGCAGATTTTTGGGAGAAGATTTGCGCGGCATGACCCCCAGACAAGAACGCTTGCGCGGTCAAGGTTCCGGCTTCATCATCGACAAAAGCGGGATTGTTTTAACCAACGCTCACGTAGTTGACAAAGCCGATCGAGTCACTGTCACCTTAAACGACGGGCGGACATTTCCAGGAGAAGTTCAAGGTACTGACGAAGTAACAGATTTGGCTGTTGTCAAAATTAATACCAACCAAGCCAACTTGCCCGCAGCAACTCTGGGAAATTCCGACGCGGTGAAAGTAGGAGATTGGGCGATCGCCGTGGGCAACCCCCTCGGATTTGACAACACCGTCACCTTGGGCATTATCAGCACTCTCAAACGCTCTTCAGCAGCCGTCGGCATTCCCGACAAGCGGCTCGATTTCATTCAAACGGACGCAGCCATCAATCCCGGCAATTCCGGGGGCCCGCTGTTAAACAGCAGAGGAGAAGTGATTGGGATTAACACCGCGATTCGAGCCGATGCGATGGGTATAGGCTTTGCAATTCCGATCGACAAAGCCAAGGCCATCTACGCGCAGTTAGCCAAGGGAGAACAAGTCAGCCACCCGTTTTTGGGGATTCAGATGATTGCATTGACTCCTGAAATGGCCCGAGAGAATAATGCTGACCCCAATGCTCCTTTGATTGTGCCGGAAGTTAAAGGAGTATTAGTGATGCGAGTGGTGCCAAATACGCCTGCTGAAAAAGCCGGGATTCGCCAGGGAGATGTCATAGTTCAAATTGACGGCGAGAAAGTGAATAAGGCGGAACAGTTGCAAAATTTGGTGGAAAACAGCCAAATCGGTCAAATTCTGAAGCTGAAGGTGCGCCGCGGTTCCGCGATTAAGGAAGTGGCCGTTACAACTGCTCAATTGAGGGATTTTTAGAGGAGAAGGAGCAGAAAAAAAGGGAGGGGATCTTTAAAAACCGCTCTGTTAAACTTACCCAAAACTATCTAAATCTAGAGCTAACTAGACATAGATAGTTCTGGCGTTAACTTCTTGTTTCAACGTGGTCTCAAGATGACTCCTAAAATTTCTGATGCTTTACCTATTGAAATCAAATCCTCTCTTCATCGGAATAGTAAATTCGAGTTCACTGTTAACGGTTGACGGTTGACGGTTGACAGCGAACAGTCAACATCATGTATGAGTGTTACCGGAAATGATATGAAATAAAGATTTCTGAATCGTCCACAACTAAGTAACTCAATAAATATCAAGATTATATGGACGATTCAGGAGTTTTGCGTACAATTGTACAGAGATTTTTATTCAGTTTTTAGCCCTTGGCGGTTGCCGTTGAATTGGGAAGCCCGCACCGTACTGCGTAACAGTTCATGTGCGGCAAGTAGAAAGGCGCAAATAAACAGCACTGTCTCATCAAATGTCGATCGCGCGCTTTCCATCAAGCCGAACAGCCTTCTGCCGAGTGCTTGAAGCCGATCGCAACGATAAATATTCACGCCGACTTACTTAGTTCACACGGAAGCAGCCACAAACACCAAACCGGCTACTAACAGTGCTGCTGCAATACCCAGGATGATGTAGTTCCGCTGCTGGTTCTTGTTGGGAGGTTCCGCGCCGTACATTTTCGGCTCTTTGGCAAAGTTGTTCAAGCGTCCGTCTTCTTCGGTAGTATAAGGCATCGGCAGCAATCCTCTATATTTTTGATTGCCATCACTTTACCAAAAAAGCGCTATTTATCAAAGCGCCGCCCTTAAGTTCGGGAATTTATGGTGAGGTGACAGTACCTGTTTGGGGAGAAGAGGCGATCGCGTAATCTTTGACCGGCATTCTTCCTGCTAAGTACGCCAAACGCCCTGCTTCTGCCGCCATTCCCATTGCTTTTGCCATTGCTGGGGAATTTTTGGCATTGGCAATTGCCGAATTAATCAACAGGGCATCTGCTCCCATTTCCATTGCTCGCGCGGCCTCGCTGGGAGTGCCGATCCCGGCATCGACTACCACAGGAACTTTTACCGTATCAATAATTATTTGAATGTTGGCGGCATTGTTGATCCCTTGCCCGGAACCGATGGGCGAACCTAAAGGCATGACAGTCGCACAACCCACTTCTTCTAGGCGTTTTGCCAGCAGGGGATCGGCATTGATGTAAGGCAAAACGGCAAAACCTTCTTTGACTAATTTTTCTGCGGCTTCCAAAGTGCCGATCGGATCTGGCAGCAAATATTTAGCATCGGGAATCACTTCTAGTTTGACAAAATTATTATCTTCTTGACCTAAAAGTTTCGCCATTTCCCGGCCCAAACGAGCCACTCTAATCGCCTCATCGGCAGTTTGACAGCCAGCAGTATTGGGCAGCATCCAAATTTTAGTCCAATCCAGAGCCTCTGCCAATCCTTCATGACCGGGAGCATTTGTCTGCACTCGCCGCACAGCTACAGTCACAATTTCGCACCTGCTAGCGTTGACGCTTTGCTGCATTTCTGCAATGCTGCGATATTTTCCCGTCCCCGTCATCAAGCGAGAATGAAAAGTTTTGCCGCCAATCACCAGAGGTTTGTCTAAAGGTGGCGTTGCCGTATCTACTGGATAGCCAAAAATGCTGTACTCAAGAGCCTCTTCCCACTGTGTTCTGCCGCCCATCATCTCTTCAAGCTGCCAACCTTCTTCTATGGTTAGATCGTCGCGGGTAACAGCATATAAAATTTGCCCTACAGTAATTAATTTAGCATCTCGCGGCATATTGTTCTTCAATCCGCGCCCTACAATCTCTTTAAATTCGCTGAAACGATCTTCCATTTTTCCACTCTTCCCTTGTGATGATTTGAATCTGTTCGCTGTTAAACACCAAAATTAATTTTTGAATTTGCTTTTTGGTATCCCAAAACAGAGCTTGTTTGATGCCAGCGTTGATTTTCCAGACATCGTAATTTTCTCGGTTGATGTGAAAAATAACAGCGGCTGCGCCTTGATTTTTTGCTTTACTGATGCCTTCTTGCACTCTGTCTCTGATATTTTGAGTCTGTTCTGTCAACTCCTTAAATTCGCTAATCTCACCGTCAATTTCAGCATCTGGCGTTTTCACACCCTCTGCTGCTTGCTCGCTCAACATTCTAACTCTATTCCCTATTTTAGCCAAAACTTCAGCAACAAAGATTTCCGAATTATTAAGATTGTGTTGTTGGTGAATTAGCACAAATCCACCAGCTATCTCATCAAAATAATACCGCTGATATTCTGGTTCTGCATTTTCGTAGATGGCTCTGCTTGTCTCGATATATTCTGGATTCACGGTTATTATACTCTCTATGGACTCCGATCGCCTCAAGTTAAATGTATGAAAGCAACCGTCGAGCAACTAGCCGAAATTGGGATATTTGCCAGCTTAAACCGAACTGAATTGGAACAATTGCAAGAACACACAGCAGTTCGGACTTACCGACAGGGAGAAGTTGTGATGTATGAGGGCGATCGCATCCCCGAAAAATTATACACTCTTTCGATCGGTTCGCTGCGGGTGACAAAAATCGGGGCAGCGGGCAAAGAAACAATTCTCCGCACTTTGTTTTCCGGAGATATGTTTGCCGCACCCGCCTTGCTGGGCAACGGCATTGCCCCGGCAACGGTGACTGCTGAAACTGAGGTGCAAGTTCTTACCACAGAACGGGATTTTTTGCTAGCAGCAATTCGAGAAAATCCTGAGATTGCTTTGCGAATATTGGGGGTTTTCAACCAGCGGTTGCAGCAACTGCACGAGACAGTGCACGGTTTGGTGTCGGAAAGGGCGATCGTGCGGCTGGCTCGATTTATTCATTACTTTAGCATCGAGCAAGGTACGAAGATTGCGGATAATAGTGTATGTTTGGAAAAACGTTTGCCCTACTATCAAATTGCTCGCAGTATTGGCATCACTTATGAAGAATGCGTGCGGTTGTTTAAGAAACTCAAGTCGGTTGTATCTTACAGTCGAGGCGGTAAAATTGCGGTGTTGGATTGGAAAAAGTTGGAGGATATCGCGTCTGGAGAAGAAATAGATAAGACGGCGGTTGAAACCGCGGCTACACAAACGAAGTCTGCCTCCGCAAACTGAAGATTAGATAATTTTATTTTAACCACTCATTCTTCAACCCGCGGAGGCGGGTTTTGTTTGTGTAGCCGCGAATTCCATTCGCCTGGTCTTATTTTCACTGAGATAATTCTTCAACCCGCGGAGGCGGGTTTTGTTTGTGTAGTAGCGGTTTCAAGAGACTGTTGGCGAATCTGTGAGGGGTTTGACCCCTCAGACATCGCCGTCCTGAATAGGCAGAATGATTGTGTAATGAGGCACCATACTAAATAATTTATTATGA
>NZ_JBARVX010000266.1:0-3945 GCF_049646505.1 Microcoleus sp. | reverse complement strand
AGATAATAATGACTCCAAATGCAGATTCCTCGCCCCGCAAGACGCCCGCATCTGCAATCCAATAGCACTCTTGCCAAAAACAAATTAAACTAGGGGCCAATAGTCTCGCGTGATGTGGAACGAATTGGGTACAAAGCTACTCAAACAGTAAAGGATGGGTAGCTTTGTCCATAAATTAAGTTACAGTTTAAAACCCGTGCACCCTAAACTTAAAATTAATCTTAACCGCAAAAAAGCCAACAACCTTCGCCACCAACAGTTTCGCAACGGCCAAAAACCAAAAAATCGCTCCGGTGTTCGTCCCCCAAAACTTACGCATCAACCGGATGCTTATCCGCAAAAACATCTAGGAATTCGATCGCCAACGGTATAAAAAAATCGATTTATTCGATCGCCCAACCAGTGCTTTGAGGTTCGTGGGGCGATCGTACCAATAGCAAAAAACCGGGTTTTTCATACGTTCACTTCGTCACAGCCCGCAGACAAAGTAAAAAACCCGGTTTCTGAGATTGTGGTGCACAAACTATCAACTACATCATGTCAAGTCGCTGACAAAAACAGTTTGTAGTGCGGACGACCTGAGCCGGTTAGCAGTGCAGACACGATATTATGCCATTTTTCTAAAGATTTGCTACTACCCCCCCCACTCCCCCCCGAAATAAGGGGGGGTTGGGGGGGGTAATATCTAGCGCTACTTTTTTATGAAATTGGTATTATGCCGATCGACCAGCACTAGCAGCACCCATTGGAGCCCCGTCAGTCAAACCCACCAACTTAGCGCTCAACTCCCACATCCGCTCGGCTTTCTCATCATCCCGCGCCTGCGGAGAAACCTTCTGCACAAAAGATTTGCCATCTTTTTTCTGGCGGTTTCCCCAACTCCAATAAGCGCCAGATTGCTTGTATTCGGGATCTGCAACCACCATCGCCAGCCTTTCTCCCGCCAACTCCTGCGACACGTAACCCCCGGTGATATTCTTCTGAAACAGCGGGAAAAGCTTCTGAAACAAAGGATAGTGATTGCGGAACAGCGGCGTATCCGCAACGCATCCGGGATATAGCGAAGTGAAATTAATCCCCGTGGATTCGTGAAAGCGGCGGTGCAATTCCCGCATCGTCAGTACGTTGCAAACTTTGCTATCTTTGTAAGCCTTGACGGGTTCAAATTTCTTGCCGTCAACCATCGAAATCTGGTCTTTGAAACCCGCTTCAAAACCCTCAAACTTGCCCAAATCCGGGCGCGGCGGAATCTTCCCCCCCAACTCGTCTGGATTGTGAGTCACTGTTCCCAAAATCACGATTCTCGCATCGTTATAGTAGGAAGGCTTCATATTTTCCATCATCAGGTTGCACAGCAGGAAATGACCGAGGTGATTCGTAGTCATCGTCAACTCGTAACCCTCCGGGCTCCGCAGCGGTTCCTTAATCAAAGGCATATAAATTGCCGCGTTGCACACCAAAGCATCGAGAGGCCTGCCGCTAGCCTTGAATTCCCTAGCAAACCGTCGCACGCTTTCCAAATCTCCCAAGTCAATTTGCATGATGGAGAAACTGCCTTGAGGTATGCCCAAATCTTGGGCTGCGTCTCCGGCTTTCCGCACGTCGCGACAGGCCATGACTACGTGCCATCCTTTGTCTGCAAGGGCTTTCGCGCCGTACAAGCCGACGCCGGAGGACGCGCCGGTGATGATAACTGTTGACTTGTGATTTTGTGCCATCTTGTTAAAAGCGCTTCCGCTATTGATTATTTTCAGGATATCAAAAGCTGAGCTCGTAGCTCGGATGTTTGAAAATATCCTACGCTTATTAGGATAGAAGGAAACGTTCTCGATCTCAACTGCCTTTTTGCCATTGGGTTAGATTAAGTCATTTTTGCTCTCTTTGCGGGAGTTGCTTCTCAAACACCAGAACATCAAAGATTCATGAAAAAAGTAAATTGGTTGATTGAAAAAGATATTTACGATCGCGAATCAGAATTTTTGGCAGAACTACAGAAACAAGGATACATTTACCAAGAAACTAAATATCTCAATTTTCGCCCTGAAGCAGCTCATCAATATTTTCCCCCTGATGATTGTGTTTTATTCATGGGAACCCTGAATTTGGGTCGGGATATCTTAAGAACTTCGTGGATTCCCGGAGCTTATATGGATGAAAAAAATCTCCGCTGTTCCAGTTACTACACTTATTTCGGTCAATACTTGTTAAATAATAAATATTATATTCTTTCTTTGGGCGAATTAATCAGAAGAAAAACCGAAATTCTGGAATACTTCAAATCCGAGGGAGATTTATTTATTCGACCTGACAGCAATATGAAGTCATTTCGAGCCGGGGTTTTTAACCTGAATATTTTAAATACTATGCAATCTCTGGGAAGTGAATTAAAAAGGGACGAAACAACTTTGGTATTAGTCAGTGGTAAGCGAGAAATTACGAAAGAATGGAGATTTTTTGTTTATAAGAATCAAATTATTACTGGTTCTTTGTATTTGGTTGGAGAAGAAAGAGTTGATGAAACTATCAGGGGAGGATATTTAGAAAACTATCTTAGGGAAGTTTTAAAACAAGTGAGTTGGTATCCCGAATCTGTTTACACGATCGATATCTGCGAGTCAGAGGGAGAGCTTTATGTCTTGGAACTTGGTTCTTTTAGTTGTGCTGGAGAATATGCTTGTGATTGGAGTGCGATCGTCGAATTTGGTGCCAAAGCAGCTTGGGAAGATTACGAAGCAGTCAATCAATTTTAGATTAGCCAGATTCCAGACTTCTTAAAGAAATCTGGGATCTAACAGCAGGTGTCATCCATGTAATCTGAGGCTCAGGAAATAGCTTGAGATTCCTGATACCTAGGGAAATCGATATAACCTTCAGGCCCAAAAGAATACCACACCGCTACTTCTGCAAGCGGATTGAGCGGCCAACCATTAGCGAAACGCTCTACCAAATCTGGATTGCTGATAAAATCGCGACCAAAAGCAATTAAATCCGCAACTTGGCTGCTCAAGGCCGTTTCAGCCTGTTCTTGAGTGTATCCGCAGTTGCCAATCAGCGGCCCGGCAAACACATCGCGAAACTCTGCTATCACCATCGGCGTTCCCAATTCGTGAAAGCCAAAAGCCAGACCGTCCACCAAGTGAAGGTAAGCTAAATCACAGGCATTTAACTGCTTTGCGAAATACAGAAAATCTTCTCGATATTCTGGAGAACCCATATCATTGTAAACACCATTGGGAGAAAGTCTAACTCCCACTCTGTTTGCCGGAAATACTGTGATAATCGCCTCTACAATTTCCTTAAGAAAACGGTAGCGATTTTCGACTGTCCCACCATAGGAATCAGTGCGGTGATTGGTTCTGGTTTGCAGGAATGTGTCAATGAGATAGCCGTTTGCCGCGTGAATTTCTACACCGTCAAAACCAGCCATTTTTGCCCGTTCCGCCGCCTTGCGATAATCTTCTACAACCAGCGAGATTTCATCGGTTAAGAGAGCGCGGGGGGTTTGGTAGGGTTGTTTTCCCGCAGGAGTATGAATGCCTTCTCCGTTGATTTTGACGGCAGATGCTGCAACTGGCAATTGATTGTTTTCATGAAAACTGCTGTGGGAAGCCCGCCCGCAGTGCCAAAGCTGCATGAAAATCGGTGTTTCGCGACCATGAACCGCATTCACAACTTGCTTCCAAGCTTCGGCTTGCTCGTCTGAATAAATACCGGGCGTATTGAGCCAACCGTTAGCTTGAGTAGAAACCACCGTAGCTTCTGTAATTATTAAACCAGCGGAGGCTCGCTGAGTGTAATACTCTGCCATCAAGGCGTTGGGCATCCGCGATTCACCGGCTCTGCTCCGCGTCAGGGGTGCCATGACTACCCGATTTTTTAAGGGTAAATCTCCGATTTTGAAGGAACTGAGCAGGAGTGGAGAGGTTGTTTTAGCGGTCATAATTT
>NZ_JBARVX010000265.1:0-6586 GCF_049646505.1 Microcoleus sp. | reverse complement strand
CGTCAGCCCAATCACAAATCCAAAAAAGCAGCATCCGTTCCCTGCTCTCGGCGAATCTTCCCATCCTTTACAAACCACGCCACAACCTGCTTAACTGTTAATTGCTCGATCGCACTTTCAGATTCTGCCGCAATTTGCTTCAACGGTCGCAAAGACGCCACCACCAAATTAGTAAAAAAGTTTTCAAAACTAGCATCAACTTGAATCGACTGTTGAATGCTCTCATCATTCTTAATCCAATCCATCACCTGCTGGTTAGACACCTCAGTTATCGGCAAACCAGTCTCCCCAGCAATTTGCTTGAGCACCCTCAAACCATAAATTGCCAATCGAGTCGAAAACTTTTCCTTCGACGACAGCAGCGCCATATCAACTTCCGCGCACTCTTCCGGCTTTAAAAAATCTGCTAGCGGTTCCATAGTTATTTGTTATTGGTTATTTGTTATTGGTTATTTGTTATTTGTTATTTGTTATTTGTTATTGGTTATTTGTTACTTGTTATCGGTAAAAGAAAAAAACATCCGTGTATCCCTGTCAAAATCCGTGTCGTGCTGTCGGTAATCGGTAAAAGCAAAAAACACCCATCCGTGTATTCCTGTCAAAATCCGTGTAATACATTCCCTCATCCTTCTTCCTTCTTCCGACGGACTTACATCCGTTACATCCGTTACATCCCGTACATTGCTCGTTGCCGAACTTCCTTCTTCCGACTTACATCCGTTACATCCGTTACATCCGTTACATCCGTTACATCCGTTACATCCCGTACATTGCTCGTTGCCGAACTTCCTTCTTCCTTCTTCCTAGCAATCAAATAACCGCAGCGGTGTTCCCCATCAATAATCCAGTGAGTCCGCTCCACAATACAATCTGGCAAAACCCCCGCAAACATTTCCAACTCATTGCCGCAAACACTCGGAAAAGTTTCCGCCACATTAGAAATAGCACAGTTGTGTTCCATCAACACAAATCGATCGCCCTTAACATCGCGATCGCACATTCCAACCTCTACAGATTCTACAGGATAACACTCAGCCATATAACCTTCAGCCCTGCGGAGTTCCACCAAATTAGTCACCCGCTCTTGTAGCGAACCCGAACCCACCAACCGCCGATAGTCCGTAGCCTTGCGCTGCCACTGTTTTCGCAGGATACTAATCACTTGCTCGCGGCCGACGGTTTCCGCCAAAGTATCCAAAAAAGACACAGCAAAATCGCCGTAACGATTCGGGAAGCGATCGCGCCCCTGACTGGTAAGCTCGTAAATATGCTGCGGCCGCCCCATACCAGCCTGAACCGACTGATACCGAATCAGCCCCTCCGCCTCCAAATCCTTCAAATGACGGCGAATCGCCTGCGGGCTCATCTCCAAAGACTCCGCCAACTCAAGAGCCGTCCCCTGACCCCCCTTGAGCAAATATTCCAGGATGTCTTGTTTCGTGGAAGTCTGCTGAGTAGTCTCCATCATCTTCACAAAAAATTATTAATTTGACTTTGACAATATCACTATTGTTAATGTAGCTTAAAATATAGTAAAGCAACAAACCTGTTGTTTAACTCAACCGAGCAGTCCAGCAGAACTCGCTCAAGCCCAGACAACCATTGCCCGTCTGCCATCTTTGAGAGCATTATCTAGAACACTGAACACGCAAAATCATGAGCTCTACAGTCACAACCTTAGTCAACCAGCCCTACAAATACGGTTTCGTTACCGACATCGAGTCGGACACCATCGCCCGCGGCTTGAGCGAAGATGTAGTCCGCCTGATATCATCCAAGAAAAACGAACCGGAATTCATGCTGCAATTCCGCCTCAAAGCATACCGGAAGTGGCTGACAATGACCGAGCCCACCTGGCCGCACGTCAACTATCCCGCGATCGACTACCAAAATATTATCTACTACTCCGCGCCAAAACAAAAGCCCAAAAAGCTCAACAGTTTGGACGAAGTTGATCCGACACTATTAGAAACCTTCGAGAAATTAGGAATTCCCCTATCCGAACAAAGACGACTGGGAAATGTCGCCGTCGATGTTGTTTTCGACAGCGTTTCAATTGCCACAACCTTTAGAGAAAAACTAGCCAAAGACGGCGTTATCTTCTGTTCCATCACAGAAGCCATCAAAGATTATCCCGAACTAATCGAAAAATATCTTGGCACAGTCGTACCAGTCGGCGACAACTTTTTTGCAGCCCTCAACTCCGCCGTATTCACCGATGGTTCCTTCGTTTACATTCCCAAAGGCGTAAAATGCCCGATGGAATTGTCAACCTATTTCCGCATCAACAACGAAGATTCCGGCCAGTTCGAGCGCACCCTAATTGTCGCAGAAGAAAACAGCTCCGTGTCTTACCTCGAAGGCTGCACCGCCCCGATGTTTGACACCAACCAACTGCACGCCGCCGTCGTGGAATTGGTAACAATGGACAATGCCGACATCAAATACTCAACAGTGCAAAACTGGTACGCCGGCGACGCCAACGGTAAAGGCGGGATTTACAACTTTGTGACAAAGCGCGGTTTGTGTCAAGGAGTCAATTCCAAGATTTCTTGGACGCAAGTAGAAACCGGTTCCGCGATTACTTGGAAATATCCCAGTTGCGTGTTAGTCGGCGACAACTCCGTAGGCGAATTCTACTCGGTAGCCCTGACAAATAACAAGCAGCAAGCAGACACCGGCACCAAAATGATCCATGTCGGCAAAAATACTCGCAGCACGATTATTTCTAAGGGAATTTCGGCGGGTAATTCTGCAAACAGCTATCGCGGATTGGTAAAAATGGGGCCGAACGCTAAGGGCGCTCGCAATTACTCTCAGTGCGATTCGATGCTGATTGGCGACAACGCTCAAGCGAATACTTTCCCCTACATTCAAGTGCAGAACCACACTGCTAAAGTGGAACACGAAGCTTCTACTTCCAAGATTGGGGAAGAGCAATTGTTCTTCTTCGCACAGCGGGGAATTTCCGCAGAAAATGCTATTTCGATGATGATTAGCGGTTTCTGTAAAGATGTTTTCAATCAGTTACCGATGGAATTTGCGGCGGAAGCTGATAAGTTACTGAGCCTGAAGCTGGAAGGAAGTGTGGGATAGAAGTCATTAGTCATTAGTCATTAGTCATTAGTCATTAGTCATTAGTCATTAGTCATAACCCTCGTTCCCAGGCTCTGCCTGGTAACGCATATCTAGAGGCTCTGCCTCGCATTTCTATCCCGCGTTTCCGGCGAGGCAGAGCCTCGCGACACGCATTCCTAGGCAGAGCCTAGGAACGAGAAGAATGAGAACAAAAAACTGTAAACTGCATTGAGGCAAAGGAAAAAAAAAGATGATTGTTGAAAATAGTCAAGTGGTGTTATCTGTCCGCGATTTAACTGCGAATGTGGATGATACCCAAATCCTTAAGGGTTTGAATCTGGAAATTAAATCGGGTGAAATTCACGCGATTATGGGCACGAACGGTTCTGGTAAAAGCACTTTGTCCAAAATATTAGCCGGCCATCCTGCTTATACGGTGACGGGCGGAGAAGTTACTTTTCTGGGAGAAAATCTCCTGGAATTACCGCCGGAAGAACGTTCTTTGGCTGGTATATTTTTGGCTTTCCAATATCCTTTGGAAATTCCCGGCGTTAGTAATGTGGATTTCTTGCGCGTGGCTTACAATTCTCACCGCAAACATCGGGGATTGGAAGAGTTGGATGCTTTTGATTTCCAAGATTTAATCGAGGATAAGCTGGATGTTGTGAAGATGAATCCGGCTTTCTTGAGCCGCAGCGTCAATGAGGGTTTTTCTGGGGGCGAGAAAAAGCGCAACGAGATTTTGCAAATGGCTTTGTTGGAACCGAAGTTAGCTATTTTGGATGAGACTGATTCTGGTTTGGATATCGATGCTCTCAAAATTGTCGCTGCTGGTGTGAATCAGTTGTCAACTGCGGAAAATTCGATGTTGGTGATTACTCACTATCAGCGGTTGCTCAATTACATTATTCCTGATTTTATTCATGTCATGGAAGCG
Source organism: Microcoleus sp. (assembly GCF_049646505.1). Classification (GTDB taxonomy): domain Bacteria; phylum Cyanobacteriota; class Cyanobacteriia; order Cyanobacteriales; family Microcoleaceae; genus Microcoleus. Next base: position 2,571 of record NZ_JBARVX010000265.1, on the reverse strand, counting down.
GGCAGAATTATCTTGACTGGCCCGAAAGAGTTGGCGCTGGAATTGGAAGAGCGCGGTTATGATTGGGTTGTGGAAGAGGAATCAGCAGGAGTGGGCGCGCGATGATAAATACGCAAGTTGCTACTAGGGAAATGTTTTTGGCTGATTTGGTTAATCAGTGCAGCAAGTTGGAGGTTGCTAATGGCAAAGGTTCGGCTTACGGATTGCAGGATTTGCGGGATGCGGCGACTGAATACGTGCTTGCTGCAAGTTTTCCGACGGTGAGGGATGAGGAGTGGCGCTTTACTGATTTGTCGCCGGTGTTGCAAGTTCCTTTTCATGTACCGCAAAGCTATCAGTCAACGGTTAAGCTGGCTGATATTGTTATGCCTGTGAAGAATCGGGATGATTTACCGTTAAGATTGGTATTTGTTAACGGTTTTTATGCGCCGGATTTGTCAACGGTGAATTTGCCGGACTTTTATGCAGGTAATTTATCTAATGTACCCGAAAAATATCGATCGCGCATTACCGATGTTTTGAGCAAGCACAAACAGCAAACGGAAGTGTTTACAGCGCTGAATACTGCGGGTTTGGCAGATTCTGCGGTGGTGTTCGTGCCGGCCAATGTGTCTGTCGAAAGGCCGATTCACTTGCTGTTCCTGACCGCAACCGGTGCATCTGCGACGATGTGTCAGCCGCACTGCTCAATCATAGCTGAGGCTGGCAGCAAAGTTACACTGATTGAGGATTACAGCACAATCGGTAATTTACCCGCTTTTACGAATGCTGTGACGGATGTTTTTGTGGGCGAAAACGCCACGGTGAACCACGTTAGGCTGCAGCGGGAAACTTTGAATGTGGTTCATATTGGCAAAAGTGCGATCGAGCAATCGCGCAACAGCAGCTATACTTGTCATGCTATCAGCTTGGGCGGCAAAATATCGCGCCACAATTTAGAAGTATTTCAGCGCGGCGAAGGCACCGAAACAAATCTAAACGGCTTAACCGTAGCCTTTGGCGAACAGTTAGCAGACACTCACAGTCTAATTGATTTCAATCACCCCCACGGCACAAGTAAGCAATTGCATAAGTGCATTGTCGGTAACAAAGCTCGCGCAGTATTTAACGGCAAAGTTTTCGTTCGCAAAGCCGCACAATTGACAGATGCCGGACAGTTGAGCCGGAATTTGTTGCTTTCGCCGAGGGCGCGCGTAGACACGAAACCGCAGTTGGAAATTGTGGCGGACAACGTTAAATGTTCCCACGGTGCAACAGTCAGCCAATTAGAAGACGATGAACTTTTCTACTTGCAAAGTCGCGGCTTGGATTTAGAAAGAAGTCGCTATTTGCTCATCGATGCTTTTGCGGCGGAAATTCTGGATAAATTGCCAATTGTGGCTGTGGCAAAAATGCTTTCTACCTGCATGGCTATTCAAGCATAAAGGAATTAGCAACAGGCTGGGGGTGTTTTATTGCCTTTGCAATCAAACCAGGAGATCCCCCTAAATCCCCCTTAAGAAGGGGGACTTTGAGAATACTCTTGTCCCTCCCTGGATAAGAGGGACTTTGAAAAGACTCTTGTTCCCCCCTTCTTAAGGGGGGCTAGGGGGGATCTCCGGGTTCAACAATACGCCCTAGAAGCGAGTTTCACAACAATACTAACTTCAAAAAATATGACACTTATTCAAGAAAAAACCTTAGCCTCAAAATTTCGCGCAGACTTCCCAATTCTCAATGAAAAAGTCAACGGTAAACCGCTAGTTTATTTAGACAATGCAGCTACTTCCCAAAAACCCCTAGCTGTACTCAATGCTTGGCGCGATTACTACGAACAATACAATGCTAACGTGCACCGCGGCGCTCACTCTCTCAGTGCTAAAGCGACTGATGCTTACGAAGGTGCGAGAGATAAAGTTGCAGCGTTTATCAATGCGGCTTCGCGGCAAGAAATTGTTTACACTCGCAACGCCACCGAAGCGATTAATTTGGTTGCTTATTCTTGGGGTTTAAACAATCTACAAGCCGGAGATGAAATTATCCTGTCAGTGATGGAACACCACAGCAATCTGGTGCCTTGGCAAATGATTGCTCAAAAAACTGGCGCGGTGCTGAAGTTTGTTGAGTTGACGGAGACTCAGGAGTTTGATTTACCACAGTTCAAAACGCTGATTTCTGATAAAACTAAGTTGGTTTCTATCGTTCACGTTTCCAATACTTTGGGCTGTATCAATCCGGTTAAAGAAATCTGCGAAATTGCCCACAGTTTCGGCGCAAAAGTTTTAATTGACGCTTGCCAAAGCGTGCCGCACATGGTAGTAGATGTGCAAGCAATGGATTGCGATTGGCTGGTTGCTTCGGGTCACAAAATGTGTGCTCCAACTGGCATCGGTTTTCTCTACGGCAAGTTAGATTTGCTCAGAGAAATGCCTCCGTTTTTTGGCGGTGGCGAGATGATTGCTGAGGTGTTTCTCGAATATTCTACCTATGCAGATTTGCCGCACAAGTTTGAGGCGGGGACTCCGGCAATCGGGGAGGCGATCGCCCTTGGTGCCGCAATCGATTATCTTAATAACATTGGCATGGATAAGA
>NZ_JBARVX010000264.1:0-3545 GCF_049646505.1 Microcoleus sp. | reverse complement strand
TCCAAATAGCAAACGCTCCCATCTGTGTCGAACACGGGAGAACCTTTATCCCACACCCATTTAACCGTGCCGTCTGCTGCTAGCAAGCGGTATTCCAAATTATAAGACTGTTTGTTTTCTATTGATTGCCGAATTGTTGCTTCTACTATAGCCCAATCTTCCTGGTAAATAATGCTAGCAAAACTCCGGCTTCCCCTGCCAAAAGGCGAAATGAAATCCGCAGCGGTGTAGCCCGCTAGTAAGTAAATGGTCTCGCTAATAAAACTTGTAGAAAAATCGCACTGCCAGCGATAAACCACTCCGGGAATATTCGCAACCAAAGACCTAAATCTTGATTCGCTTCTACGCAAACTTTCCTGATATTGATGGCGTTCTGTAATGTCGCGAGCAAAAGCTAGCACTGCAAATATATTGCCTTGGGCGTCGCGCATAGGAATCTTTTCGGTGTCAAAAATACGTACTGAACCGTCTGCAATATTTGCCCGAACGCTGGGATTGTGAATGATTTCGCCAGCTATTACGGTAGAGTCGTCTGTGCGAAAGCCTCGAATGTTTTTGGCGGCATTCCCAAATACTAGCTCTTCTGAAAATCCTAATTCTAAATCTGATTTTCCTATTATTTCTTCGACTTCTTTGCCAATCGATTCCGCGAAACTCTTGTTTGCTAAAATATAGCGAAATTGTTTGTCTTTGGCAAAAATCCAGTCGCTGGTTGTGTCTATTACTGTGCGAAGCAGTTCTTCGGAACGTTCGGTTTGTGCCAGGGCTATTTGTAGTTCTAATTCGAGGCACTTGCGATCTGTAATGTTTTCAAAAGCAACGCCGACGCAGTTGTTAGGTAATGGAAAAGCTTTAATAGAAAAAGCGCGAGTTATTTTGCCGGATTCATCGCAGTCAACATCTTCAAGTTCTAGGGATTTTTGACCCAGAATTACCGAAGCAAATGCTTGGGGAATGTTTTTCGATCGCAAATGAGGAAAAATCTCGTCAATTGTCATGCCCAAAACATCGGCCATTTCTAGCCCGGTAAACCGCGTAGCAGCGGGATTAGAGGCGATCGCCCTGAGACTGCTGTCATCGCCTGTATTTTCCAAATGGTAGACGTACAAACCAATCTGCATATTCTCGACAATTTGGTCGTAGAGGCGCACGCTTTCGTCTACCTGCCGGCGTTCGGTAATATCTTCAGTAATGCCCAACACGTACTGAGGATGCCCCTGAGCGTCGAGAATTGGCACTTTGCGGGTGTGCAGTATTCTCATACCTTTGTGGCGAGTTTGGATCGGCTCTTCGGCTATGTCTCGAACAGTAGATTGGGTGTGATTACCGGTCAATATTTCCCTGTCTTGAGCGGCGAAAACATCAGCTTGTTCTTTGGGATAAATATCGTAGTCATTTTTGCCGATCGCCTCTTGAGAGGTAACACCTGCGATCGTTTCCCCCGCTTTATTCCACAGTACAAATTTCAGCGAAGAAGCATCTTTAGCAAAAACTCCCACAGGCAGGTTTTCTACTACCGAATTGAGAAACCCCCTAGCTGATTTCAAGTCGGCTTCTGCGCGCTTGCGTTCGATGCCTAAAGCGATGACATCGGCTACCGATGCTAAAGTTTCTTTAAATGGTGAATTCAGCGGCTGGCGGCTGATAATTACCATGACTCCCACCAACTTTTCTTCGACTATTAAAGGATAGCCTGCCAAGGTAAAAAATTGCTGGACTATTGGGCTGCCGATCGGATTTTGACTGCTGTTTGCAATTGCTGCTTCGGAGTTTTCTGCCGCTGTAAATTCTCCGGACTCTTCTTCTGGGCTGCCAAAATTATTCAGTTCAAATCCGCAGTCAAATTGCGGTTGTTGTTGTTGGGCGATCGAGTTAACCTTAGTTGCAATAAAGCTAGCCCGATCGCCTGTGCGGCTGTAGATTCCCGAAACTGCTTGCAATTCCAAAATATTGTATTGAGAGTTGAAAGTCCAAATTTCAGCAGAGGCCACATCAAGATTTTGCACCATTGCCTCGCAGCAGGGCAGCAGGATATCTTCAGGGTGTTTGGTGAGGGCAATACCGACATCGGCCACCATTGCTGTGAGGCGAGAAGCTTGGGCTTTTTCTGCTTCTAAGCGTTTGCGATCCGTGATGTCTTCCACCAAAGAAAGCACGGTAAAAGTATCGCCGCTGCGAATAATTGAGTTGAACCAGCGACACCAAATCACCTGTCCGCTTTTTGTATAGTTGCGGTTAATTGAAGTATTGCCGTTGCCGGAGGCTAGTTCTAGTTCGATCGCACTTACAGCCTCTCGATCTTCTTCGCAAACCAAACCCAAATCGCCGAACAGCTTGCCCATCATATCATCCGATGTCCAGCCAAAGATTTCTTGGGCGCGTTTTGACCACTGAACGATCCGAAAATTTTCATCCCAGCCAACCATTGCCAGAGGACTGTTAGCGGCATTCAACCACAGTAAATTATTCGATCGGCGCAACTGTTGACTTTTCTGCTGCTGCCAGCGGTAGTGCCTGGTGATATCCCTGCCGACACCCAAAACCCGAATCTGGTTGCTAGAGGCATCCACCGCTGGCGTGTAAGCAGTTTCGTAAATTTTAATCCCGCCGTCTGCCGCCCTCACCTCGTGAATTGCCAGCTTTTTTTCCCCTGTGATAAATACTTGTTGCAGGCAGGAATCAATCTGCGAGATTATGTTTTTGAGAGCAGAATTATTGGGATATAATTGCAATAATTCTTGGTTAGTTTTGTTGACTATTTCAGCAGCCTCCAATCCCATCCAAGCAGCAGCAACGGGATTGATATATAGGTAGTTTTGCTGTCGATCGCACTCTAGGAAAGCATCAACAGAGTTAGAGAAAAAAGACTGTAACGAGTTGACAACTTCCTGCATGGGTATTTTTCGATCGCTTGCAAGTAGAGCTTTAAATTTTTCCTAAAATTAGTTTAACTCACTCAAATATTTTTGCATACTTTACTGCTGCGGTTCCCGGTGCAATTTTCGGCGCAACCCTCCATAATACAATAATTTTTAGGAAATACTATTTTTGTAAATATAACTTAATTAGAGCAGATGCTCTTTTTTTTTACAAGACGCATCGGATACAAAAGGGAGGGGGTGTTCTTTGTCAGTTGTCAGTTGACAGTTGACAGTTGACTGTTTGCTGTTGACTGTTGGCTGCTGACTGTTGGCTGTTGGTAGGGGCGGTGCCAAGAGTGATCGCCCTCTGGCGTTGGGTTCGGTGCGCGCTGCACGCCGAACTGTGTTTGGCGCGGGGGAGGGTAGGCACGGGGAGGGTAGGCACGGGGGCACTACCCTACAAAATCATCGTTTTTGGTGAGAATGTTACCACCCGGCCCCTAGGGGGCTACGCCAACGGAGAGGAGCGCACTCAGCCACCAATCAGCAGGCAGTTTTTAGCTGAAAACTACAGACTGATGACGGATGACGGATGACTAATGACTGATGACTGATGACTACATCATGCCCATGCCGCCCATGCCGCCCATGCCGCCCATGCCGCCCATGCCGCCCATGCCGCCC
>NZ_JBARVX010000263.1:0-3861 GCF_049646505.1 Microcoleus sp. | reverse complement strand
ACACACCGCGCGCGAGCTCCCGTGTAGGGTGCGGATTGCTCCGTCAATCTGCAAGTTATATCGAAGATAGGGCAGATCCGCACCCTACATCGAAATCACAATAGTTGCTGCTGTACTTCATGAACTTGGAATATACTGTAAATCTAGGAGTTTGCCAGCACCCAGGAAATTCTCAAGCCTACGGTTCAAGTTGCCCAAAAATCAGCTAGATAGCTGCATCCGCTGCTGTTTTTTTATTTAGATGAGCCAAAATGAAATCTGTTGTTGAGCCAACTTTAACGCTTGCTACTTTGAAAATTCTGTTAGTAGAAGACTGTGCAGAAGATGCAGAACTGATTCAAGAATTGCTGTCTGAGTCACGGCTGAACTCATCAATTGAGATGACGAATGTAGCGTGCCTTCGGGAAGCTATAGAAATTTTAAGCGGCGAGATTTTTGATGTAATTTTATTAGATTTGACACTTCCTGACAGCCAAAAATTCAATACTTTTTTTCGGCTGCAAGATTGCGGGATAAATATTCCGATCGTCATTTTGACAGCCGCCGATGACGAAAACCTAGCCGTGGAGTTGATTGCCGCTGGGGCCCAAGATTATCTGGTGAAAATACAAGTAGACAGCCGGCTGCTGGTGCGGACGCTGCGCTGCGCGATCGCCCGCGAGAAACGGCAAGCAAAATGGCAAAAAAGTCAACAAAAATACCTGCAACTTGTTGACAATATCAAAGAAGTTATTTTTGAAACAAATTTTGCTGGCAATTGGACTTTTCTCAATCCGGCTTGGACGGAAATTACCGGATTTACAGTTGATGAAAGCTTGGGAACTTCCTGCTTGAGTTACATTCATCCTGACGACCAATTCCAATATTTAAGTTTGTGCAGAAGCCAGAACAAAAATCAAGGAACATCTTGTTGCTATAAAATTCGATTTGTTACTAAATATGGCGGATTTCGCTTGGTGGAAGTGCAGTTCTTTTTGATATGGGACGCGGAGGGCGAGGCGCAGGGGACGACAGGAACTATCAACGATATTACGGAGCGAGTTTTAGCATTAGATGAACTGGAAGCTAGTAAAAGATTTTTGAATTATACGATCGATGCAGTTGCCGATCCAATTTTTGTCAAAGATGAACAGCACCGCTGGATACTGTTAAATGATGCTTTTTGCAAGCTGATGGGCAAGCCGCGCGAAGAACTGCTAGGTAAATCTGATTGCGACTTTTTCTCAAAAGAAGAAGCTGATTTTTTTCGGGAGAAAGATGAACAAGTTTTGAGGACGGGGGAAGGAAACGAGACAGAGGATTTTTTTACGGATGCCAGCGGTGCCAAGCACATTCTGTCTACTAAAAAAGCTATTTTTGAAAATACCGACGGCGGGAAAATTCTGGTGGGGATAATTCGAGATATTACTCAGGATAAGCACCAACAATTAGCGCTGCAAGAAAGCGAAGCTAGATTGCAGCAACTTGGGGAAAATTTGCCGGGAATAATTTATCAATTCCGACTTTCAAGCGACGGCAAAATGTCTTTTCCTTACATTTCTTCTGGCTGCCGCGATTTATATGAATTGGAACCAGAGGATATTCAGCTAAATCCCGAACTTATTTTCAATTGTGTTCCTCAAGACAACCGGGAAAAGATTTACGAATCAATTGCTGTTTCGGCGGCGAATATGCAGCCCTGGCAGCAGGAATGGCGTGCGATTTTGCCGTCGGGAACAGTTAAGTGGATGCGAGGGGTTTCGAGACCAGAACGAGTGGATTTTCCGACAGCAAGAGGGCAGGAAGGGGATATAGTTTGGGAAGGCATGATACTGGATATTACTGATTTAAAACTAATCGAAGCAGCTTTGCGGGAGACGGAAGCCAGATTTCGATCGCTCGTTGAGAGTATTCCCGGCGCTATCTGCCGCAGCTTGTACGATGCTGATTGGACGATGGTGTTTGTTAGCGATGAAATTCAGGCAATTAGCGGCTATCCGGCTGCGGATTTTACCGACAACAACGGCTTGAGTTTTGCTAGCATTATCCACGAGGTCGATCGTCCAATGCTTGCGAAACAAATCAGGGCAGCGGTAGACTCAAAACAGCCGTACCATGTAGAATACCGGATTGTGCGGGCTGACGGTGCCCTGCGGTGGCTGTCGCAAAGAGGCAGACCGACTTACGATCGAGAAGGGCTGGTTTTGTGGTTGGATGGAGCAATTTTTGACATTACCAATCGCAAAACCGTCGAATTGACTCTGCGCTTGGTAACTCAAGCTGTAGACAGCGCTAGCGATGCGATCGCGATCGCCGATTTGAACGGCTGTTCAATTTATCACAATCAAGCATTTATTCAGCGCTACGGCTATACAGTTGAAGAACTAAATAATGCCGGCGGCCCGGCAGCAATGTACAAATCTCAAGAATTGAGAAAGTTATTTAAAGTGCTGCGGAAAGGTTGTTCCTGGAGCAGCGAAATTGCACTCAAGGCTAAAAATGGCGAACTTATAGAAGTTATCTTGCGAGCAGACTGCATTAAAGATAGCGACACTAAACCCATAGGAATGATGGCGATAATTGCCGACTTCACAGAATTAAAACGCACCGAATCGGCATTAAAACTCAGTCAAAAGCGATTGCAGTTGGCGGTTTCCGGCAGCTCTTTGGGGCTGTGGGATTGGAATATAGCCACTGGCGAAACTTATTTCGACGCGCAGTGGAAATCAATGCTCGGTTACGCAGAAACTGAAATTGAAAATAACCTTCAAGGTTTGGAAAATTTGCTCAATCCCGAAGACAGACCGAAGGCAATGGCATCTTTAAATTCCTGTTTTGAAGGTCGCACCGATATCTATGAAGTTGAATTTCGGCTGCTCAACAAAGCGGGAAATTGGCAGTGGATTCTGGCAATGGGTAAGGTAGTCGAGTACGACGAATTGGGTGGGCCGCTGCGGATGACAGGAACTCACAAAGATATCAGCGCCCGCGTTGCGGCAGAAGCCGAAAAAACGGAATTGATCGTATCTCTGCAACAACTCGCAGAGCAATTGCAAGCAGCGCAAAAAATTGCCCGCATGGGGAATTGGGAATTCGATATTCAGACAGAAATTATTACTTGGTCGGCGGAAATGTTTAGAATTTACGGTCGAGAATTAAATCGGTTGCCGACAATGGCACAACTTTTAGAGCAAATTCATCTCGATGAGCGAGAAACGGTTGCGAAAGCTTTGGAAAAGGCAGTGAATGAAGGGACAGCTTTCGACATCGACCACCGCATCTATTTTGCATCAGGAGAAATCAGGTACGTTAACTGTAAAGGACAAGCTGTTAAAAATGATTTGGGTCAGGTGGTGCGGCTGTTGGGTACGGAAATGGACATTACCGATCGCAAAAAATCCGAAATAGCTTTGCAACAAAGCGAAAAACGGTTTCGAGCTGTATTTGAACAAGCGGCCGTCGGCATTGTTAAAGTGCGGCCGGACGGTTCTTTTTTGAATGTAAATCCAGGCTTTTGCAATATTGTCGGATACTCAGCATTGGAACTGAAAGCCCTAAATCTTTGGGATATTTCGCACCCGGAAGAGATAGCAACAGATGTCGATATGGCAAAAAAACTGTTAGCTGGGGAAATTGTTAATTATGCAATTGAGAAACGCTTTGTACGCAAAGACGGTTCATTGGTTTGGGCGAACGTGACTGTATCTTTAGTGCGGGATGAGTTTGGGGAACCGAGTTACGGAATTGCTGCGATCGAAGATATTAGCGATCGCAAAAAAGCAGAAGCGATCTTGCGCCAACAATTAAAGCGAGAACGTTTGGTAGTAGGGATGCTGGAACGGATTCGCTCTTCTCTGAATTTAGCAGAAATATTGACAAAAG
>NZ_JBARVX010000262.1:0-7111 GCF_049646505.1 Microcoleus sp. | reverse complement strand
CACAGCATGAGTGTATGGATGTGCGGTGCCGTGGATTGTTCCGGCTGTTTTTCTAAATGTTAAATATTTCGGTGTTTCGTCGTCTAAAACATTGTTGTAATAAATATTACCGCCTTCATTAGCAACTGCTTTTAGCAGGATAGTGAATAGGTAAGCGTCAAAAATCCTTGCTTGTTCTGCCGCTCCGTTGAAATCGGGATCGATTGAGCTTTTTAACTTGCTTTTAATTTCAGAATTGATGGCGTAGTTGCTAGGCTCTGAGGGAATTTTTTCGAGCAGTTGCTTGAGGGCGATCGCCTGTTTGTGGCGAGGGGCTGTCACGCTGGAGGTAAACTCGATTGTTTGGGCTGTTTCTGCACCTGAATTGGCAAAGATAATTTTTGTGCCGAGGGGAGAGGTTTCCGATTCTACTTTCAAGAAATAAGCTATTTCGTCTTCCATTTCGGAAGTGTTGACCGTCGCTTGCTCGACTGCATCAATTAACAGCAAAAGTTGTTCTTTTGCGGTATAATCTTCTATCTTGAGCAGAGGTGTCTTTCTTTTGAGCGATCGCTCTTGAATTACTTTGCCTATCTCTACAGTATCTGCTACTTGTTGAACTACCCAACCTAAATTAAACTCATTCAGAATTTCCGCCAGTTCTTGATAGAGTTTGGCGTACTCGATCTCGTCCATAATTGTTTCTGCGCTGCACAGTATTCTAATTATACAAGGCGGTTGATTTTTTTGTCAATCTGCCAACAGTCAACAGCCAGTAGGGGCGGTGCCCCCGTGCCCGCCCTCTTAACAGTCAACACTCAACAGTCAACTGCCAACTACCAATTAGCAGTAAGCTATTTTACGACAAACTAGCGATCGAACTATGGCAACTATCAACGACAACTACCTCAAACTCAAAGCCGGCTACCTGTTTCCCGAAATTGGGCGCAGAGTCAAAGCCTTTGCAGATGCGAATCCCCAAGCGCCCATCATCCGGCTGGGGATTGGCGACGTGACAGAACCGCTACCTGCTGCTTGTCGCGAGGCGATGGTGGCGGCGGTAGCAGACATGGGTTCGCGGGATACCTTCAAAGGATACGGCCCGGAACAAGGTTATGAGTGGCTGCGGGAGAAAATTGCCGAGCACGATTTTAAGTCGCGGGGATGCGAGATTGATGCTTCGGAAATCTTTATTTCTGACGGTTCTAAGTGCGACTGCGGCAACATTTTGGATATTTTCGGCAGCGATAATACGATCGCAGTTACAGACCCAGTTTATCCGGTGTATGTAGACACGAACGTGATGGCGGGGCACACGGGAGATGCGAACGAAAATGGCGAATACGGCGGCTTAGTTTACCTGCCAATTACAGCCGAAAACAATTTTACTGCCCAAATTCCCACAGACAAAAAAGTCGATTTAATTTACCTGTGTTTCCCCAACAATCCGACGGGCGCAACTGCAACCAAGGAGCACTTGCAAGCTTGGGTAAATTATGCTAAGGCGAACAATTCGATTATTTTCTTCGATGCGGCCTACGAAGCGTATATTACCGATCCGAGTTTACCGCATTCTATCTACGAAATAGAAGGTGCGCGCGATTGTGCGATCGAATTTCGTTCGTTCTCCAAAAATGCTGGTTTCACCGGTACTCGCTGCGCCTTAACAGTTGTACCGAAGACTTTGACAGGAAAAGCCGCCGACGGTTCCGATGTCGAAATTTGGAAGCTGTGGAACCGCCGCCAATCTACTAAGTTTAACGGCGTTTCTTACATTGTCCAGCGCGGTGCAGAGGCGGTTTATTCGGAGGCTGGCAAAGCACAAATTCAGGCGTTAGTCAATTTTTACATGGAAAATGCTGCGATTATCCGCGAGAAATTGACAGCGGCGGGAATTGAGGTTTTTGGCGGCGAAAATGCGCCTTACGTGTGGGTAAAAACGCCTCGCGGTTTGACGAGTTGGGAGTTTTTTGATAAGTTGCTGGAAACTTGCAATGTGGTGGGGACACCGGGTTCTGGTTTCGGCGCGGCGGGTGAGGGTTATTTCCGCATTTCGGCGTTTAACAGTCGGGAAAATGTGGAGGAAGCGATGAGACGGATTGGGGAGAAGTTTAAGGTTTAGTATCCTGTTCTGCTTAAACTAGACCTCTTGCAAAAGTCAAATTTACCCCCCGCAAGTCCCCCCTCCCGCGGGGAGAAACAAGAATCTTGCTCCCGGACCTTAATAAGGGGAGGGTTGGGGTGGGGTGATTTGGATTTTTGCAAGAGTTCTACCGAAAGTCAGCCAGGGAATTCATTCCCTGGCTGATAGCTAAAGTCCTCGCTATGAGGACTGAAGAACTCATTAGTTTTATGCAAGAGGACTTTCGATTTGAGGCCTGGGTTTCAAGCGCCGTCTTATCTCATACATCATATCGTGCGCGATCGGTTACGATAATAAAAACCAATCGCGAGAGCCTTCAATCTACTGGACACGATACCGCAACCAAAGAAACCGGGTTTTTGCAGTTTTTGCTTTCGGTAACTAAATATTCTCGAAAAAACTCGGTTTCTGACCGCCCATGCTGTCGAGCCGGAAGAACAATTTTATGTTTTAATTGTATCCATGATTGGGAACAAAAATATGCACCTGAATAGCAACCAAATTCGTCAACAGTTTCTTGATTTTTATGCAGCCAGAGCTCATCAAATCCTCCCCACTGAGCCTTTTGTTGTCAACATTTCCTATTTAAATTCAATATCGCGAACTAATTTGTGGACTTTACCATTCCACCCTATTTCTCTCGGAGAGAAATGCTCGCCCGAAAATCACAGTGCGATTTTACAAAAATATATTTCTCCGAATGTCCGGGTACTCACCGAGCGCCATCCTACCTTTTTTGAGATGTTAACTCACTGGGGCGATTACTCCAAACAACAAGCATTAATTTGGGCTTGGGAACTTTGCACGGAAATTTATCAAATTCCGCGATCGCGATTGGTGGTGAGTGTAGATGCGCGCGATACTGAAACTCTCGCTATCTGGCGCGACAAAATCGGCATACCCGAACAACAAATTATTATCAGCCGCTGGAATTCGTGGCGTCCCAACTCTTCCGGCCATTGCGGCATTTCTACTCGCATTCACTACGATTGTTATCCCGAAAGAGGCTATGAATTAGCTGCGTCGGAAGAAGATATCGAATTTCGATCTAAAAGTAAAGAAGAGTACGATAGCGAAGATTCTATCGGTCACATTCTACCAGAAGAAGATTTGCGATTTTTGAGTTTTTACCATCTGGTATTTATGGACTCAGAATCACCAAAATATGGAAATACAAAGACTCCTCTCAAGACAAATTATATGGCTTGCGGGATGAACTTAGAACGGTTGGCGGCGATTTTGCAAGGAGGATCTAGCTTTTATCAAACCGATTTGATATTGCCGGTGATTCTCAGGACGGCTAAAGTTGCGGGTGTGGAGTACGATCGCGCTGACAATTTAACTAAAGTTTCTCTCAAACTAATAGCCGACCAAATTCGTCCAGCCGTTCATTTGACTGCCGATTATATCGTCAAACCACCGCATCACTGGCCGCAGTTTATTCATCAACTAATTCAAATGTGGTTGATGCGTGGGGTATTGTACTCCCAAATTTTAGGAATTGAGGAGCCTTTTGTTGAGCTGTTAATTGACAAAATTGTAACTTTTGGAGAAGTTTTTTATCCTCACCTGCGACAGCGGCAGAAAGAGATTGTTGCTTATCTGAAACCGCAAGAGTCTTACTGTTGGAGTATGTTGGAGGGCGAACGAAAAAAAGGGATTGTTAGCGGTTACTTGTTACATAAACTTTTCCGCACCTACCATTGCTACAGACAAGACATTGAAAAATGGGCCCAGAAAAATAGCTTAACTATTGATTGGGATGGGTACAATCTGATGTTGGGGCCGGAGATAGATTGATAGTAGTTACAATGAAGTTACTCCCTTGATTACTCGGCGATTGAAATCGCGTCTACACAAACAAAGTCCCAGCAGAGTTGAATTGCAAGACTTTTTATAAATTATATAAGGTGCGTCGCTTTTAACTTATCGAGTGTTTTGGGGATTTTTTATAGCGACGCACCCTACAAAAAAACTACACAATTACTGCCAATTTGTCAACCCCTAAAGGTCGATAAATTGTATCTCTTTGCTGATAATCCCGCCCCAAAGAACGAATCGCATTTTGCAAATCTTCCACAGACTGACAACTGCCGCCAACTGCACCGGCCATCGTCGTAATGTGCTCTTCCATCAAAGTGCCGCCGATATCGTTGCAGCCCCATTTCAGCGCTTCTGTAGCTCCATCTAAACCCAGTTTTACCCAGCTTGGTTGGTGATTGGAAATCAAATTTCCCAAAAAGATTCTAGATACAGCGGTGAGCAACAATGTATCTGCTAAAATCGGTTGGTCGCGGCCGACTCGACTCCGCAAAGGAGCCGGTGCATCCTGTCCGACAAAGGGCAGTAAAATGAATTCTGTGATGCGCGCCCGATAGTTGTTGTTAATTGCGGTTTGTTGGAGCGATCGCACTTTTTCTAAATGCAAAACCTGCTGAGAGGCGGTTTCAATATGCCCGCAAAGCATCGTGCTCGTTGTCGGTAAACCCAGACGGTGAGCAGTTCCCACAATTTCTAACCAAGTTGCAGAATCTAGTTTTTCCGGGCAAATTATCCTCCGCACCGCATCGTCGAGAACTTCCGCTGCGGTTCCCGGCATCGAACCAACTCCCGCATCTTGCAAAGCTGAAATTACATAGCTGAAACTCAGATTATCTTGTCTGGCAATAAATTCTATTTCTTGCGGCGAAAAAGCGTGCAAGTGCAACTGCGGAAACTTATCTTTAATAGTTTTTACCAATTGCAAATAATAAGGCAAAGATGCACCGCCCTGCTTAGCTTGAAGATTTAAGCCGCCCTGCATACAAATTTCCGTCGCACCCCGCTGCACCGCATCAGTTGCCTTTTCCTGAATTTGGGCTGAATCTAACCAAAAAGCACCTTCATCTCCGTCGTCGCGGCGGAACGCACAAAAACTGCAATGCTGCTCGCAAATGTTGGTAAAATTAATATTGCGATTTATAACATAGGTGACAGTATCCCCTGATTGTTGGCGGCGGAGCAAGTCAGCGGTTGTTTGAATAGAGGCGATCGCCCTTGGATCTCTTTGCTGCAAAAGTATCAAGGCTTCTGCAGCAGAAATGTTATGACCTTGTAAAGCTCGATCTAGAATTGCATCCACAGTTTTATTTTTGGCTCAGTTACAGAATTACTGCCTAGAATTAAGGCGTTTTTATATCTTAACAAATCAATCAGAGAAAAACGATATTTTCAAATCTCAAGTCTTACAAAAGCACCGTTTACTTTCTCGAAATTGAACCTATGGGCATCAACCAAACAAATCAACTGTTGCCAGTACCTTCTGGACTTTTGCAAATTCCTGCTGTACCGAATTTCGCTTCAACTTTTACAGACGCAGATACAGCGCCCATTTATTTTTCCCTCGTCATTCCCACCTATAACGAGTGCCAGAATGTCAAGAGTATTGTGGAACAATTGACTCAATTGCTCGACGGCAGCATTCCCGGCGACTACGAGTTAATTGTAGTCGATGACGACAGCCCCGATCGCACATGGGAAGTTGCGCTGTCCCTGACAGCCGAATATCCGCAATTGCGGGTGATGCGCCGCTCAGACGAACGGGGACTTTCCACCGCCGTAATTCGCGGGTGGCAAGCCTCTAGGGGCGAGGTTTTGGGGGTGATCGACGCCGACTTGCAGCATCCGCCGGAGACGCTGTTGCAGCTTTTAGCAGAAATTCAGCGGGGAGCCGATTTGACCGCTGCGAGCCGCCACGTTGACGAGGGCGGGGTGAGCGACTGGAGCGTTGTCAGGCGATTGTTGTCGCGGGGAGCGCAAATAGTCGGATTGATCGTACTACCGGGAGTGGTGGGCCGAGTTTCCGATCCGATGAGCGGCTATTTTATGGTGCGCCGCAGTTGCATTGCCGAGAAAACCATGAATCCTGCAGGTTACAAGATTTTGATTGAAGTGCTTGGGAGGGGAAACATCCGCTGGATTGGAGAAGTTGGTTACGTGTTTCAGGAGCGGCAAGAAGGCGAAAGCAAAGTTACTGGGAAACAGTATATTGAGTATTTGCGGCATTTGCTCATATTGCGGTTTGCCCGCTGGCCGATGGGTAAGTTTCTGCGGTTTGGCGCGGTTGGTTTCAGCGGCGTATTTGTGGATATGGGAGTTTTGTACGTGCTGCGCGAGATATTAAATTGGGAGCTGACTCGCAGTCTGATTCTTGCTGCTGAATTAGCAATTATCAGTAACTTTTTTTGGAATGATTGGTGGACTTTTGGGGATATTTCTAAGCGGCAGCCGGGAATGAAGCAGCGCTTGAAACGGCTGTTGAAGTTTAATACAATTTGCTTGATGGGTTTGATTTTGAATGTGCTGCTGGTTAATATGATGTTTAATTTCTTGGGGATGAATGAATATTTGGCTACTTTAATTGCGATCGCAGCCGTGACTCTGTGGAATTTCTGGATCAATATGAAGCTGAGCTGGCGGGTGACGGAAGTTGATTAGAAACTGGGTAATGGGTAACTGGTAATTGGTCATGGCGGGAGCATCTGTGCCGGAGATGCTCGCGTCATGGATCGTGGGCAATTGGTCATTGGTGATTGGTAATTGATAAAATGACGTTGGACGGAAAGCGAGTTATTGAGGTGTTCGCATGACTAATGACTGATGACTAATGACTAATGACTAATGACTCTTCTTCCCAAGGTCTTTGAATGACTGAATTGATGATTAAAAATAAACAACTGTTGCTAATATTGCTGTGGACGGCGATCGCCCTGATGCTGCGCTTTGCCAATTTGGACTTGAAACCGCTGTGGACGGACGAGTTTTCGACTCTAGTGTTTAGTTTGGGGAACAGTTTTCGCGGGGTGCCGATCGATCGCGCGATCGACCTTCCCACTCTATTACAACCGCTGCAATTTCGTCCCGATGCTGGCATTGGAGATGTCCTAAACCATTTGCTGCTAGAAAGCAACCATCCGCCAGTATATTTTATGCTAGCCCACTGGTGGATGC
>NZ_JBARVX010000261.1:0-8285 GCF_049646505.1 Microcoleus sp. | reverse complement strand
TTCTCAAGGAAGTATCGGGTTGGGTTAAAATCGGGAACCCAACCCAACCCAATGCGTTAATCCTGCTAAAAGCCTAATTTTTCCAACACCGGCTTAGTGGAAACAATATGCCGATCGAGTCCCAGTTGTTTCGGCTCCACACCCAAAGCCAAAGCCACCAACTGCGGCAAATGCAGCACCGGCAAACCCAATTTGCGATCAATTACTTTTTCCACTTCCGGCTGCCGCGAATCCAAATTTAAATGACACAGCGGACAAGGCGTTACCATACAATCAGCACCGTTGTCAAGAGCATCTTGAATGTGTTTGCCGGCCATCTGAAATGATTGGTTAGTGGCATAACTCGCCAGCGGCCAGCCACAGCACTGCGTCCGCCCTCGATAGTAAACGGGAGTTGCGCCGATCGCCCGAAACACATTTTCCATCGATTCGGGTTGGTGCGGGTCATCGTAAGCCAAATGTTCCTGAGCTCGCAGCAGATAGCATCCGTAAAAAGACGCGCACTTCAAACCGGAAAGCTTGCGGGTGACTCGCTTCTGCACTTCCTCCAAGCCGTAATCTGCAACGATCGCCCACAATAGATGTTTCACCTCGGTACTGCCTTGGTAGGGCGAACAGCCTTGTTTTTTTAGTAAACCGTTGACTTTTTCGAGGTAAGGTCGATCGGTCTTTTGGGATTGCTTGAGGCGATCGTCCACATGACCGATTACCCCTTGACAAGTGCTGCAATGCGTGAGTAAAGGCAAATTCAGTTGCTCGGCCAAAGCAATATTCCGGGCGTTGACGGTATCTTCGAGCAACTGCGAATCTTCCTTGAAAGTACCAGAACCGCAGCAGGAAGCTTTCTTGAGTTCCACCAGTTCAATGCCCAAAGCTTGAGTCAGCGCTTGGGTAGACTGGTAAAGTTCGCGGGCGGCACCTTGGGCTACGCAACCGGGAAAGTAAGCATATTTGAGAGTTGGGGATGGCATAGTCGTTTCTGCTGGGGAGACAAGGTTCGGGACAAGGGATAAGGGCGATCCTCTTCGAGGGCTGCGCTAACGAATTTCCTCTCCACAATTACCGCATCAGAGCCTAGCTAGGGGTGAATTGTCAGCTTTTCTCAAGAATTTTCAGACCGATTTACCCAAAAGATGCAACTGTAGAAAAACTTAAAACCCTTATCCAGCAGTAATCCCAATCTCAAATCTCAAATCTCAAATGGTATGAGTAAGTTGCTAATATAGCCTTTCGAGCTCTCATATGAGGTACTGTGCGGGATAGGGCATAGGGCATAGGGCATAGGGCATGAGGCTCTCTTCACTTTTTTGAGAACCGCTATAGGTGGATATTCAAACCTGCAACGCGGTTCTCGTCCCTAGATTAAAGCTTGTCTTGAGCTTGTTGAAGGGTCACGGGCTATCAGTTTTTTTGTGGTAAAATCCAATACAAATCAGGCTTTAACGGCACAGCTCGCTGCCCTAAGTCGATCGTTCTCAACCCAGAACAGCTAACTGACTGTTGCGTTCAGGAGTGCCCCAAGAGAATTTTGTTCTTCTCCTATTAATGGTCTTTCATTAATTGCCTTCAGGAGCGCGATCGACTTGTTCTGTCTCAGATTCTGTCTGAGATTGCTGCGCTGGTTCCTGTGAATTTCGCGATCGTTTAGTTCGCTCCAAAGCCTCTGCGTAAGACCAAGCTACGCTCACGAGCAAAGCTTTTGCCATGCCGGCAAAATTTTTTGAATCCTCGCTTTCGGGCGCTGGTGCTTTTGGGTTGCCGTCGTCCGTCATATTTTTGTTTTCTCCAGGGCTGGTTTTTTTAGCGAATGGCAGGCAATGTGCGATCGATACCCACAAACTATGATTTTTATTGCACCCGCACCCTACGGATCTTTGAGGGTATGACCTCGCTCACCATAAATAATATCATAAATACGCTAATTGCCCGATCGCCTCAGAAAGAAACCTTAACTTCGCTGGTTGTCCGCAGCACAGACTCCTGATGAAAACGGCGCTTGTAACTGTCGATAATTTCCGTAATAGCTCGATTCTTGTCCGAGGTATTTTCATAAATCAAAATTACAATTTTCGACTTCTCTCGAATCAGAATGCCCGAACTGTTAAGAAACTGCCCGGAGCCGTCTAATACAGTTAGTTTTTCCCGAAAACGAGGGGTAATAACTGTCTTGACAAACTCCTGCCATTCTGATTCCGAAACAATCTCGCCTCCCGGTTTTGTTAAACCAAAATACAGTTCATCTTTGAAGAGATTTGTTTGCTGTTAGTCTCGGAAGTTTCCGGCAGTTGAGCGCGGGCAATTGTCGCCGGAAACACAGGCAGGACTAACAGCAGACCGGTCAGGCAAAGACTGTGAAGATGTTTGTTCATATATTATTTTTAACCCTTCGTTGCTTAAACTACTGGCAAACATACACGCACCAAAACTGTCAATACCGATAAAATTTGTATCTTACATGGTTTAAAATAGTTTAAAACTTAAATTAAGCTAAAAAAATAGTGCGAGATGTGAGGTTAAATGCACATCTTGCACTATAGCGATCCTAAATCATTTGCATAGTTCTTGTAGGGGCAATCCCACGCCCGGTTGCCCAATCTCTCGGAGGGCGGGCACGGGGACACCGCCCCTACATATCTGCATGAATGATTTAGGATTGCACTATATTAGGAACGGGATTTTCGACCCTTGCCACCAAAAAAACTATTCCTAATCCTTTAATTCGCGGATACTTCTCTTAGCGGTGTCTTGGTACATTTCCCCAAATTCTTTCACAGCAGCTCCTGCCTCTTGCCCGATCTTCTGAACTCTCTCGCCCGGATCATCCTTAGTTTCGCGCGCTTCTTGTCTCCATTCCCGCGTTGTTTGAGGTCTTTCGGGGTTGTTAAGATCGGCATTTGAGCCACCTTGCGTGCCGTAAGCTTTGCTATTATCTCCAGCATTAACATTTGCCGTCAGCAACACAAAACCGACTAGGACTACAGACAAAAAACGTTTGACCTGCAAGCCCTTAAACAGGGAACTGATACGATCGATCGCAGTGGAAATTAAATTCATCTTAGCAATACTCCCTAAGTTCTTTTTCGAGAAGTTTCAACATTTATCAATCTAAACAGTATCCAAATACTTCTACCTCTAACTAAAGTCATAATTTTGCCAAAAATCAGAAAATGTGTTTCTCAGCACAGAGACATACTGCTGTTAATAAATAATGCCGTGCAGTGCAACTTCTCACGGCAGCCGATCGCCCGTTTTGACATCAAACCAGTGCAGGAACTGAGGCGGAAAAACCAGCTCGACAATTTCAGAGTTCCACTGGCGGTCATTTGGCAGCAACAGCCGCACTGTTAGCGACTCCAAACCTTTAACTCGGACGCTAACCAAATTTTGCATTCCCAAGTTTTCCACTAAATAAACTTCACCTTTAATTGCCTCGCAAGCCGGCATCTCGGCAGTCTCTGCACTTGCAAAGCTGACGTTTTCCGGGCGAATTCCCAAGACAATCTCTGGCGGCACACTAGGCAAATTTGGCAAAGGAACTTTAAAATCGCCCAACATTGCCGAATTTCCCTGGCATTTAAGCTCTAACAAATTCATTTGCGGACTGCCCACAAAACCCGCTACAAATAGATTTGCCGGACGGTTATAAATGAAGTGGGGCGGGTCTAGTTGCTGGACAGTGCCGCTGTTGAGAACTGCGACTTTTGTAGAAAGCGTCATTGCTTCGGTTTGGTCGTGAGTTACGTACACTACAGGAGCTTTTTGTGATGCAAATAATTGTTTGAGTTCTGCCCTGACTTTTTCCCGCAATAATGCGTCGAGATTGCTCAAGGGTTCGTCGAGCAAAAATACTTCGGGTTGGCGCACTAAGGCGCGTCCTAGGGCTACTCGCTGCCGCTGTCCGCCTGATAATTTACCGGGTTTGCGATCGGCTAATTCGGTCAATCCGAGGGATGCTGCAACTTCTGTCACTAATCGGTTGATTTCGCCGGAGGAAATTTTGCGAAGTTTGAGGCTGGATGCCATATTTTCGTATACTGTCATGTGCGGATAAAGCGCGTAACTTTGAAACACCATTGCAATATCCCGATCGCCCGGTCTGAGATTAGTCACATTGCGATCGCCAATTCTAATCTCGCCTCTAGTAGGCTGTTCCAACCCTGCAATCAACCTGAGCGTCGTCGATTTGCCGCACCCCGAAGGCCCCAGCAATGTCAGAAATTCTCCCTCGCTGACATCTAAGCTAATGTCTTTTACGGGAACTACTTTTGGGCTGTAGGTTTTATTGAGGTTTTTTAATTCTAGTTTTGCCATGTTTCTTAAAATTAGTAATTGGGAATTGTGAATTGGGAATTGGGAATTGGTAATTGGTAATGGGTTATTAGAATAACCAACTAATGACTAATGACTAATGACTAATGACTAATGACTAATGACTAATGACTAATGACTAATGACTAATGACTATCCTTTGACTGCTCCGGCTGTTAAACCTTGAACGATGCGCCGCTGGAACACCAAAACCAGGAAAACTAAGGGTAAGGTTCCTAAAACGGTGGCGGCGGCGATCGGGCCGTAAGGAATTTCAAAGACTGACGCGCCGCTGAGTTGAGCGGTAGCAACGGGGATTGTTTTCATGGATTCGCGAGTGATAAATGTCAGTGCAAATATAAACTCGTTCCAAGCTGAAATAAATGTCAAAATTCCGGTTGTGACTAAGGCGGGAAATGTCATCGGTAGCACGATTTGCCACAGCATTTGAAAAGTGTTGTATCCGTCAACTTTTGCCGCATCTTCTAAATCTTTTGGCAGTTGTTGAAAGAAACTCCGCATTACTAAAATTGTCAAGGGCAAGTTGATAGCTGTGTAAGGAATAATTAAGGCTAAATAATTATTTCCTAAACTCAAAGCTTTGACTATTTCTAACAAACCCAAGAATAGCAGCACCGCCGGAAATAGCGTCACAATCGTTACAATTGCTAGGATGATTTTCTCGCTCCACAGCCGCAACCGAGCCAAAGCGTAAGCTGCGGGCGCGCCTACGGCTAAACACAGAAATGTGGAAGTAATGGAAACAAAAGCGCTATTTAAAATGTAAAGTGCAAAGGGGCGGCGCTGGAACAAGGAGATGTAATGCTCGAAGGTGATTTGTTTGGGTATGTAGACGTTGGGAATTGCTGAAATGTCGGCGTTTACTTTGAAGGATGTCAGCACTTGCCAGACAATGGGTGCGAGGAAATATGCGACGATTAATATCGCTGAGATTGGCAAGATTAGTTGCCGGATGTCAAAGGTTTTTTTGTTAGGTTGTTTGCGGGCGATCGACATAATTTTTTGTACCAATGAAAGGAAATTTCTAAGCTATTCGGTATTTAGATTTTTTTGGGGGCGGGCAGGATGCCCACCCCACAAGACTTTAAAGAAATAGTTGTATTGCAACTCTTGTGGCGTGGGCTTCTAGCCCGCGTATGGGGCAAGAAACCGGGTTTCTGGGGTTGGCGATCGCAAACTAACTTAACGTGCAGCAATCGAGAATCCCAAATCCCAAATCTAAAATTGATTGGCGCGGGATTTCGATAACAAATAAGCGGCGATCGCCACTGCAGCAACCAACAGCAAAAAAGTACACACCACCAAAGCCGCTCCGTACCCAAAGTCTAAATACCTCAT
This sequence comes from Microcoleus sp., assembly GCF_049646505.1. GTDB lineage: Bacteria > Cyanobacteriota > Cyanobacteriia > Cyanobacteriales > Microcoleaceae > Microcoleus. The sequence continues at coordinate 2,618 of NZ_JBARVX010000261.1, read as the reverse complement.
TACCGTGCTGTAAATGTAGATAGAAACCGTCTCCGTTGCCCCCGCCGGCCCCCCTCCCGTCATCACCTGAATCAAGTCAAAAATGCCGAAAGCTTGGGCAAATCGAAACAGCACAGAAATCACAATTTGGGGCATCAGCAGCGGCAAGGTAATTTGACGGAAACTCTGCCAGCTACTCGCGCCGTCAATGGCGTGGGCTTCGTACAAATCACCGGAAATCGATTGCAATCCAGCTAGCAAAAGCAGGCTGACAAAGGGTGTAGTTTTCCACACATCCGCTGCAATCACTGCCATCATTGCCAAAGTCGGATCTCCCAGCCAGCTAATGCTGTTTTCAATCAATCCCAAGCGGAGTAAAATATCATTAATTACGCCGTATTGGTCGTTAAAAATCCACGCCCAAGCTACACCCATTAATGCAGTCGGCAGCGCCCAAGGCAGCAGGGAAATTGTCCGCACGATGCCGCGCCCTCTGAAAGATTGATTTAAGACTAAGGCAATGCCCATGCCGATAATTAATTCCAGCACAACAGAGGCGACTGTAAATATTGCGGTGTTGCCTAAAGTTTGCCAGAAACGCCCGTCGCCTAACATTCGACTGTAGTTAGCAAAACCGGAAAAAACCAGTTTTAATTCTGTACCGAGGTTTTGGGTGAATAAACTCAGCCAAAAAGCGCGCAATATTGGGTAAGCAAATACTAGCAGCAAAATTATTAAAGCTGGTGCTACTAATATCCATCCGGTTTTTTGTTCGCGCTGCATCTTGTCTGATTTCATATTGTTTACCTTTGATTTATTTTTGGGCGGGCTAGAAGCCCACCCCACAATAGAATTTACTCTTTGTGGAACAGGCCGGAGAGCCTGTTCGGGCGGGCAAGATGCCCACCCCACAATAAAAAAATTCACTCTTTGTGGAACAGGCCGGAGAGCCTGTTGCTAACTCTTTGTGGAACAGGCCGGAGAGCCTGTTTCTAACAGAATAGCAAGATGTCAGTTTTACGAAGCTTTCGGTTGTTTCAAACTGCCTAATAAATTGCGAGTTTCACTAGCCGCTGCTTTCATTGCTTCTTCTGCAGTCATTCTCCCGGTAAAAGCTGAACTCAAATAGCGCTGCAAAATATCAGAAGCTTGAGCGTATTGTGCTATGGGCGGGCGCAATACAGGCTGTTCCACTACTTTTAGCAGTTGCGGGTAGTGGGGATATTTGGCGACTATTTCTTTGTTGGTAAATAGGGATTTGTAACTGGGAACTAAACCGGTTTCTAAAATGAATTTGCGCTGGGTTTCCTCGCTGGTAAGGTATTTAATTGCTTTCCAGGCTTGTTCTGGATGTTTTGAGGTTTTGGCAATTCCCCAGCCCCAGCCGCCCAAGCAGGAACCGCCTGTTTTTCCGGTACTGCTGAGCATTGGCTCGATCGCAATTTTGCCTCTCACCTTGGAGCCCTCGGCATTTGCTAGCTTCCAAACATAGGGCCAATTTCGCAAAAACAGCGCTTGGCCGTTTTGAAACAACAGCCGGGTTTCTTCTTCGCCGTAGGTGGTGACACCGGGTGGAGAAATGCCAGAGGCGATCGTATTTTTGAGAAATTCTACTGCTTTAATTGCCTCCGGTTTATCTAACCCAACTTCAAAAGTTTGAGGGTTAGCCCAGAAGCCGCCGAAACCGGAGAGCACTTCGACAAACATCGCAGATACTCCCTCGTATTGTTTGCCTTGCCACAAATAACCCCAAGTTGCTTGTCCCTGTTTTTGCAAGTTTTGAGAGATTTTTGCCATCTCTTCAAAGGTTTTCGGTGCTGGAATTCCCGCTTGTTCTAAAATGTCTTTGCGGTAGTAAAGCATTCCGGCATCGGAAGCGTGGGGAATTCGGTAAAGTCTGCCTCGATACTGCCCGCCTTCGACGTTACCTTGAATAAATTTTGATAGTTTTTCGGGGGAAATTCTGTCTGTCAAATCCATTACCCAACCTGCGGCTGCAAATTTGGGAACCCAGACAATATCCATGTTGATGATATCGTAGGGCGAGTCGCCTAAAAGAAAGGCTGATGTGTAAAGATTTTCTACGAGGTTGCTATCAAATGGCCCTTCTACGAGGTTGATGCGAATATCGGGGTTTTTCTGTTCAAATTCTTTGATAAAGGGTTTCCAGTTAACAAGGTCTTGGCCTTGCATTAACATGGTTAGCGTGACTGGCTGTTGAGTCAGTGCGGGCTGAATAAATAACAGCAAGACGGCTGCTAATGTGACGGCGCATAGGGCTAAAAGACGGGGACGCTTCTGCCTTCGCTGGGGTGGGAAATTTATTTTTTGCATTTGCTTGTCAGAAGTTCCTGTGCGATCGCCTTATTTCTCTCTTAACTCGCTTTTTTAAGTTTCACGGGATTTAGCGAGTTTGTGCAATAAAAATTTAAGTAAACTTTAGCTTACTTAATAATGGTCGAGTGAAGAGTGCTAATTTGGATTGGACGAGTGCGATCGCGAGTTAAGTAAGCATCTATCTACAGGCAGATATTGAGAGTATTGTCAAATATCGTTTCCGCTGGCATTTGGCATTGACTAGATTGAATCGTTTGGGCGGTGCGTGATATCAATTCCGGTTGCACTCCTCACTCCTCATG
>NZ_JBARVX010000260.1:0-2259 GCF_049646505.1 Microcoleus sp. | reverse complement strand
ACTTTGCTGTGGTTGGGCAGCGGTTTGGTGATTGACAAGGTATTGAGTATCGGTCAGTTGCTGGCGTTTATTAGTATGAATCAAAACGTTACTACTTGGGTGACTTCTTTAGTCGGATTTAGTGATGAAATGACTCGCGTTAAGACAGCAACTCAACGGCTTTCAGAAGTGATTGATGCTGCGCCGGAAACTAAGAATGATAGTAATAAACCTGCGGTCACGATTCAAGGTCGCGATGAGATTGTTTGCAAGAATGTGAATTTTCACTACCCCGGTAGACTTGACTTGCTGGAAAATTTTTCTGTGACGTTTCCTGGGGGTCAAGCAATTGCTTTAATCGGCTATTCCGGCTGCGGAAAAAGTACGCTCGCTAAGGTAATTGCTGGTTTGTATCCGCTGCAATCTGGTAATGTGAGAATTGGCGGCTACAATTTGCAAGATTTGTCTCTAGACAGTCTCAGACAGCAGGTGGTTTTAGTTCCTCAAGAAGCGCATTTTTGGAGCCGTTCGATTATAGATAATTTTCGTTTGGGGAGTCCAGATGCTAGCTTTGAACAGATTGTGAAAGTGTGTAAACTTGCGGGGGCCGACGAATTTATCAGCCAATTACCTGATAAGTATCAAACTGTTTTAGGGGAGTTTGGAGCGAATATTTCTGGGGGACAAAGACAGAGATTGGCGATCGCCCGCGCCCTTCTCAACAACCCGCCCGTATTGATTTTAGACGAATCTACCGCAGGGCTAGACCCCGCCAGCGAGGCGGAAGTTTTGGAAAATTTGTTGATGTACCGGCACGGGAAGACCACGATTTTTATCAGTCACAGGCCGCGAGTGATCGATCGCGCCGATTGGATTATCATGTTAGAACGCGGCAGGTTGAAAGTGCAAGGATCGGCGGCTAAATTGCGATCGATTCCCGGAGATCATTTAGAGTTTTTGCATCCTTAAACAAAATTGTAGGGTGCGTCAGTGGAAAATCAATACGGATAAGACGGCGGTTGAAACCGCGCCTACAGAAACGAAGTCCGCCTCCGCGGACTGAAGAGAATAAGGTAATTTTAACCGCAGACTCTTCATCTTCAACCCGCGGAGGCGGGTTTGGTTTGTATAGACGCGGTTTCTAACCGCCCGGTCTTTTGATCTTCAACCCGCGGCGGCGGGTTTTGTTTGTATAGACGCGGTTTCCAACCGCCCGGTATTTTATCTCACCGCCCAATGTTCTTAGTTAATGAACCCGACAAACTAGGGGAATTGCCTCTTGATTGTCCAGCACCAAACCGTACTCCAAACCTTCAACAACCGCCTGACAAGAAGCATCCAAAATATTCGTAGAAACCCCTACAGTTGTCCACCGCTGCTGGCGGTTGCTCGATTCCAATAAAACGCGCGTTTTAGCAGCAGTACCCGCACCAGAGTCGAGAATTCGCACTTTGTAGTCTGTCAGATAAAAATGTGCAATCGCCGGATAAAAATTCACCAAAGCTTTCCGCAAAGCCGAATCCAAAGCGGAAACCGGGCCGTTTCCTTCCGCACATTCCAGAATATTTGTATCGTTGACTGACAATTTGACAGTTGCTAAAGCCGTACAATCTTCGCCAACCTTATCGCAGTGTACTTGAAATCCCTTAATTTCAAACCACCGCTGGCGCTGTGACAAAGCCTCCCGCATTAACAATTCAAAACTTGCCTCAGCGCCTTCAAATTGATATCCTTGACTTTCCAAAGCTTTTAATTTGTCCAGAATTTGGCGGCAAGCAGGATTTTGGCGATCGAGTTCAATTCCAAAAGTGCGGGCCTTCGCCAAAACATTACTCAAACCTGCTTGATCCGAAATCACAATTCGCCGTATATTACCAATTTTTTCGGGTTCCAAGTGTTCGTAAGTTAACGGATTTTTTTCAACAGCCGATACGTGAATTCCGCCCTTGTGAGCAAAAGCCGAAAGACCGACAAAAGGAGCGCGGTCATCGGGAGCAAGGTTGACAATTTCGCTGATCGATCGACTGGCTTGAGTTAATTTAACTAATTGCTGGTCTTGAATGCAATCATAACCCAATTTAAGCTGAAAATTAGGAATCAAAGAACACAAATCGGCATTGCCGCAGCGTTCGCCGTAACCGTTAATAGTTCCCTGCACCATCGTCACGCCTTCCTGCACAGCCGCTAAAGCATTAGCAACCGCAACTCCAGAGTCGTTGTGAGTGTGAATTCCCAGTTGAATTTTAGACTTTCTCCCCCCCTTAATAAGGGGGGGTTGGG
>NZ_JBARVX010000259.1:0-14970 GCF_049646505.1 Microcoleus sp. | reverse complement strand
GGCTGGAAGTGCTACAGCCCTGCAAGTTCTTCCAGAACACCAGCGAACAGCATCGCTCCTCATCAGTCCCGTTGAAGAGGAACCAGAATCAGGTGATTAGTCATTAGTCACTAAACAACTAGCAATTGACAACTAGCAACTGACAACTAATTACCAATTCCCAATTACCAATTCCCAATTCCCAATTACCAATTCCCAATTACCAATTACTAAGTTTTAATGTCTCTATTTGATTGGTTTGCAAATCGAAGAAAATCAGTACCGAACTCTCAAGAACGGCCCGAACGAGAAATAGCCGACGGGCTTTGGAATAAATGCGAGGCTTGCGACGCGCTCAGTTATACCAAAGACCTGCGGGCAAATCAAATGGTTTGCTTGGAATGCGGGCATCATATCAGAGTTTACAGCGACCAACGCATAGAACAGTTGATCGACCCCAATACCTGGATGCCGATTAATGAGGGTCTCCACGCCACCGATCCCCTGAAATTTCGCGATCGCAAAAAATATAGCGATCGGCTGCGAGAATTTCAAGAAAAAACAGGCCACCTAGACGCCGTAGAAACAGGCACCGGCAAACTCGAAAATTTGCCCGTCGCCCTCGGAGTCATGGAATTTCAGTTCATCGGCGGCAGCATGGGATCGGTTGTCGGAGAAAAACTGACCCGCCTGATCGAACACGCCACGCGGGAACGTTTACCCGCGATCGTTGTCTGCGCTTCGGGCGGCGCGAGAATGCAGGAAGGAATGCTCAGCCTGATGCAAATGGCCAAGATTTCCGGGGCTCTGGAGCGCCACCGGGAAGCGAGACTGCTTTACATCCCAATTTTGACCCACCCGACCACAGGCGGTGTCACAGCCAGTTTTGCCATGTTGGGAGACATTATAATTGCAGAGCCAAAAGCTACTGTAGCCTTTACGGGCGGTCGGGTAATCGAGCAAACTCTGCGGGAAAAGCTGCCGGAAAATTATCAAACTTCCGAATACTCCTTCGCCCACGGTTTTGTAGACTCGATCGTACCCCGGACTCAATTAAAGAAAACTCTCGCTCAACTGATCCGCCTCCACCAGCCCCAGCCGTTCTTGGTAAAGTCGGAATTTCCCGCCCTCGATGCCGGCGAGAGCCACCACGCGGTGCCCGCGCCGACTCACGCTTTCAAGCTTTCTCCCTGAGCAGCAGCGCCGGATGATTGTCTGTGGGTGAGTCCGCCAGAGACGAAAAGCTCAGAGGAATTGCCAAAAAACCTGGTTACTTGGCAAAACATAAAGTTTGGTAGCGAGAAATGCAGCCAAATACCGGGTTTTTAGCCCCGCGCTCTCAAGTCCTATTGATAATAAACACCCCGCAATGGGATGATATTAGTTGGAAGTTGACGGGCTAGGAATTTTGGGTGAGCAAAAATGCTTAGTGGCAGTTAGTGGTTAGTTAGCTGGCGATCGAACAAAATCTCAGAACAAACTAACAGATGGGAGCTAACAGCGCTTTGTTAAATTGTCCAGCTTTCAGTCAATAGCCGTCAACTCAATTTTGACCAGTCAGCGACCTAAAAATTATGGGTTTTGCAGACCTATCCATCGCAGAAATAGCAGAGGACTTCGATGTCCCTGTTGAAGACGTGCTCCGCTTGTGCGACGAGTTGGAAATTGCCTACAAGCATCCTCAAACCCGTTTGGCTTTGGAAGATGTTAAGGCAATTATGTCCGCTCTCGAAAAAAGGCGCGATTCAAAACGGGTTGCAGATTAGATCGCAAAATTCCTTTACCTCGATCGGGTATCGCTGCACAAACTTTTGCCAATTGTCGCAGCCCGAAGGAATTTTGAACAGAAATCTGTTTGCCAGCTACGCTTTCTTAGCGTTCAATAATTTGTCGGATTTTTTTAAGGAGAACCATGCTTAAAAGATATTTCATTGCTCTGACCGCTGTATTTTTGACATTTCAGTTATTTGTCAGCAGCGCGATGGCTGTCGAACTGAGTCCTGAACTTCGCACAGTGACTTTAGATGACAAAGGCGCTCCGGCGGTGCTGAGCCTCAAACAAGTTCAGCAAGGCAAACGCCTGTTTAACTCAGCCTGCGCTCAATGTCACGCTGGGGGACAGACAAAAACTGACCAGAACATAAATTTGAGTCCCAAAACTCTGGCTTTGGCCAACCCACCCCGCAACAATATTGAGTCGCTGGTGGACTTTATGAAAAATCCCACCACTTATGACGGCTTTGAGGAAATTTCCGAGCTGCATCCGAGCATGAAGAGTGCGGATATTTTTGCTGAGATGAGAAATCTCTCAGAAGAGGATTTGTACGCGATTGCCGGTCACATTCTGTTGCAGCCCAAAATAATTGGCGATCAGTGGGCTGGCGGTAAAGGCGCTCGTTAATTGATGTTAAATTTTAGATTTTGGATTTTGGATTGGGAGAGGGCTGGGCTTTGGCAAGCATTGCTGGCAGGTCGTTTTTCGCTCTAAAATCTGAAATCTAAAATTTACTTGTTACTCATCCATATCGCAAAAGGTTGTAGTGCGTCATGCAGCGTCCTGGTGTTTTTATCTGCTTTCTGTTGGGATGTTTAATTATTTTGCCCCTGGTGCTTCTGGCACCTCAACCTGCCTTGGCTGCTGGTGATGCTTATGTGACTCGCTATTTGAAAGTCACCGAACCTGTGCCGTTGGAATTGGACGCACAGGCAAACACTCGGTTGTTTTCGGCTGAGGATTTGTCCTCCGGCAAGCGGTTGTTCGAGCAAAGCTGCCTCAACTGTCACGTCGGGGGAACAACTTTGCCCGATCCGACTGTATCTTTGTCTTTGACTGCTCTGGAGGGGGCAACGCCTCCGCGCAACAACATCAATAGTCTGGTGGCGTATCTGAGAGAACCCATGACTTATGACGGTAGTGAGGAAACTTTTTGGTGCCGCCAAGTACCGGAAAGCTGGATGCAGCAGGATGAGATTGAAAATTTGGCTGCTTTTGTGCTCCGAGCTGCTCAGAAGGCTCCGGGCTGGGGCGTGGAGAATTTTGAGAGTTGAACGGCCTCTGCCAAAAAGTGGTAGATTAATCGGAGAATCGCCACTGCGTGTTTGTGCCTGAATAAACAGGTAAAATAATTAAAGAACCACCTTCAAAGGTGTCCATTAGAGGAGAACTGTGTTGAAAAGACTCTTATCCATCGCCCTGTTAGCGATCGCAATTTTTACCGTAGGCTTCGGCCGCCCTGCTTTGGCAGGCGATGCTGCTAACGGAGCTAAACTCTTTAGCGCCAACTGTGCTGCTTGTCACATCGGTGGCGGCAACGTCGTTATGGGAATGAAAACCTTGAAAAAGGATGCTCTTGAGAAGTACGGTATGAATTCTCTCGAAGCTGTTACCGCTCAGATAATTAAGGGCAAAAATGCTATGCCTGCTTTTCTCGGTCGTTTGAAGCCCGAACAAATCGATGATATCGCTGCCTACGTGCTCGAACAATCTGAGAAAGACTGGAAAGGCTAAACTGCCTCTTTGAAATCGGACAAGCTGGACTTGATTTAATTTAAAACTTGTCCTCCCGATCGCACCCTCTCTCACTTTTGGCCGAATAAATGTTGGTTGGCAGCGCTGTTAACTTGTTTGGGAAAGCGCGCCAGAAATCGGATATTTATTTGCTCGAGAGCGAGGGAGGGTAACTTTATTTTAGATTTGAGATGTTACATTTGAGATGTTAGATTGGTAGCTGACTTTGTATAAATTGTCAAGCACTTTACATTAAGATTTATCTAGGTAAGCCGGTCGTAAATTGGGGTTGTGTGCTAGGATATAAAGCCTTTACTACCAAAGCATTTAAATCCAAATTATCATCGATCGGGGATGTGGACTTTACACTTGTCATGAACTTAAAAACATCAGCAAAAGTTACAACTCTCGGAGACGCAGCCTCTGGTGAGATCGAGAAATATTTTCGCAACACAATAGCGCACGAGGCTGAAGTTATCAATGACAAAGATGCAGAAGAACTTCACCAAATGCGGGTAGGATTGCGGCGTTTGCGATCGGCCGTAACGGGTTTTGCTCCAGTTTTAGATTGGCCAAAAGAAGCTTCTGAACGCAAAATTGGTAAAGTGGGGCGGATTCTGGGAACGCTCAGGGATTTGGACGTGATGCTAGAAAGTCTCCAAAAACGCTATTACCCGAATTTGCCGATCGACGAACAGGAAGTTTTGGATAAGGCTTTGTCGAATTTGCTGAAACAGCGGCGCCGGGCTTTGAAAAAGGTGAGGGCTGTTTTGGAACAAAAAAATTACCGATCGCTGAAAAAGTCGATCGAGAATTGGCTATCAAAACCGCAGTTTCGGGCGATCGAACTTTTGCCAATCGCTGAAGTTTTGCCCGATTTACTGTTACCTCAAGTCAGCGAGTTTTTCCTGCATCCGGCTTGGCTGCTGGGCACAAAATATGAGGATGGCAAAGTTAAAGTTTGCGATGATTTGAATGAGTCGGCTGTGGAAGAGAAGTTAGCAGCGGAGGGAAAAATTCTGCACGAATTGCGGAAGCAAGCGAAGCGGGTTCGCTATTTGATGAATCTGTTTGGCGATTTTTACGGCCCGAGTTATGAAGGTTATGTAGAAGATGTCAAAGCTGTTCAGGAATGTTTGGGCGACATTCAAGACTGTGAAGTTTTAGGCGACTTTCTGACAGATTTTGTGGATAGTGACTTGAAAAAAGATTTGCCGAAATTGGCTGATATTTTAGCAGAAAATCGCTGTGCAGCTTGGGGGAAATGGCAGGTTTTGCAGACTAAGTATTTGATTTCGGAAAATCGTCAAGGTTGGCGATTGGCTTTAATTCATCCTGCGGTTGAAGATGCTGCTAATGTGGAAGCGCCGCAGTAATTTTAATGGTTTTGTAGTTGTGCTTGGGTAAGCTTTGGGCGCAACTGCAAGTAATACCAATTTCATAAAGTTATGCTACTACCAAAAGTTTGACTCCCCCCCTTTATAAGGGGGGGTTGGGGGGGTAGATATGTAGCGCTATTTTATAAATTTGGTATAACAGATCGGAAGTAAATATACAGCACTTTGCGCGACTAAAAGAATCTGTAAATTAATTTTATAAAAATAAAAAAGTCCCTCTTTGATGTGTTGCAGTATAAAATTTTGCCCGGGGCGATCGTCCACCTGCTGAATATTGTTACAAATGTTACCGTTAGCACCGACAGTAAAAGTTTGGTGCTTTTCGGTTTCCCGTACATTTCTGTCAGCAGCTTCAGCAAGTTCTGTTATCTTAGACAGGAAGAGTTGTCTGGCTGGCGTATTTGCTACCAAAAAAGCTGCTGTTTGATGAAGTATCTGTCTTCAGGAGGAACATTCGATCGCCTGAAAATTATCCCTATAGGAACTGTTTGGCGATCGCATCAATCGTTATTATCAGTTCATTCACAGCGAAGTTGTGGCAGATAAATAGTGGGGTGTTGCGAACAGTCGCTAGGTTTGATGCTATGTACACACTAGGAAAGCGGTAATTAATATTCACCCGCCCCTCTTTCCTGACGGACTCTAAAACCAGCGCTGGTAGCAGCGCCTGCATTGAGTCGGAGTCTTCAGCGGGACTTAAAAATGAAAATCACGTTTGTTCTTCCTACTCTGTCTCTGACTGGTGGAATACGAGTAATATCTATTTTCGCAGAACTTTTGAGAAAGCGAGGGCACGAAGTGTTCGTCATCTCCGTACCCCACGCCCAAGCGAGTCTGCGCCAGCAAGTCAAGTCGCTGCTGCGGGGACGGGGTTGGATTTCCACACCAGAAAACGAACCCTCATTTTTCGATAACTTAGGTGTAAAACAGAAAATTACCGATCGCTACCGCCCGGTAGAGGACAAAGATGTACCTGACGCTGACGTAGTAGTTGCCACCTGGTGGGAAACCGCCGAGTGGGTAGCAAAACTCTCTCCCAGTAAAGGAGCAAAAGCTTATTTTATCCAGCACCACGAAGTTTTTGACTATATACCCGAAGGTAGAGTCGAAAAAACCTGGATGCTGCCCATGCACAAAATTACGATTTCTCAATGGTTAGTTGACCTAGCTCGGACTAAATACGGCGACCGCCAAGTTTCCTTAGCTCCTCCAACCGTTGACACCAAGCAATTTTACGCCTGTCCCCGCCACAAACAATCGGTTCCGACCATTGGCACGATGTACTCTACAATTTACTGGAAAGGAACCGACATCGCCCTCAAAGCTTTTTCCCTAGCTGCCGAAAAAATTCCCAACCTGCGTCTGGTTGCCTTCGGTACAGATGCCCCATCCTCGGATTTGCCCCTACCCACCAATGCCGAGTATGTAATTCAACCCGACCAAGACAAAATCAAAGACTATTACAGCAAATGCGATGCGTGGCTGCTGGCGAGCCGTTCAGAAGGCTTCGGCTTGCCAATTATCGAAGCGATGGCGTGCCGCACTCCCGTCATCAGTACCCCCGCAGGCGCTGCTCCAGAAATTTTGAGCGGCCGTAGCGGCATACTTGTCAAACCCGAAGATCCCGAAGAAATGGCACAAGCAATAGAGCGTATCTGTCAGTTGCCCAATGCCCAGTGGCGAGCCATGTCCGAAGTAGCTTACGCCAAGGTAGTCAATTATACTTGGGAAGATGCCACGACTCATTTTGAAGCGGGATTGAAAGTTGCTGTAGACAAATCTAAACAGCGGGACGTTAAGATAGTTTCCTGTTCTCCCTACTACGTGCCGGAACCAAGCAACCCACAACCAGTTCCGGTTAAATGCTAACTGCTGCAATCTCAAATCGCGGCGCGCATTGTTGAGGCGCGATTCTCAGCAGGAATTCCAGATTTTTTGGTGGGGTGCTTCTGCTAAAACTTAAATCGCCCGCGTCCTGTTTTTCCTGTTTTCTACCCAGCAGTCTCGACGCAAATTGTGACCGCATCCAAAGAATAGCTGTTCAAAGTTACCGCCGGCAAAAATCTTAACCCGAGTGGGACTGAGGTTTTAAGGATCGTGTCTTTATCGGGTTAGACTTGATCTAATCCTCAAACATCTCCCGATTTGTAAGTGGGAAAAGTCCCGGACGACAAACTAAGGTCGTTCGACTGTCAATTTACGATCGCCCCAACAGCAGAAGCCGGCATTCTAGACCGAGGTCAAAAAGTGGCTCGCAAGTGCCAACTTCCTGTAATGGAGAAGTTTGAAGGACCAGCGTGGATCTTCCAAATATATTTATGAAAATTACTTTTGTCCTTCCTACCCTTAGTCTTACGGGTGGCATGAGGGTGCTATCTATCTACACAGAACATCTCCAAAAGCGAGGACACAAAATATTTATCATCTCTACACCCCCGCAAAAAAGGACTTTGAACGAAAAAGTGCGATCGTTGTTGAGGGGTAGGGGTTGGGAGTCCGCCCCTAAGAAAGAACAGTCTCACTTTGACAAGGTGGATGTAGAAAGCCGAGTTCTCGACACCGATCGTCCAGTTACTGACCTTGATGTACCTGATGCCGATGTGATTATGGCTACTTGGTGGGAAACTGCCGAGTGGGTGGAAAAACTATCTCCGAGAAAAGGAGCGAAAGTATATTTTCTCCAGCACTACGAGGCTTTTGACTACGTACCAAAAGGTCGAGTAGAAAAAACTTGGCGGCTGCCGATGCACAAAATCGCTGTGGCCCAGTGGCTGGCCGACAAAGCTCGGAATGAATACGAGGATTTGTCTGTCTCTCTTGTCCCTCCCACTGTGGACACCAAACAGTTTTACAGCCCCGCGCCGCGAGACAAAAAGCAGTCAGTTCCCACCGTCGGGCTGTACTATTCTACAACTCCTTGGAAAGGCTGCGCTCTTGCCCTGAAAGCTTTCTCTATAGCTGCCAAAAAAATTCCCAACCTGCGTTTAGTTGCCTTTGGTTCGGGCGAGACTCCTCCTTCCGATTTCCCGCCCGGTACTGAGTATAATAAAGCACCCACTCAAGACCAACTCAAAGATTATTACAGCAAATGCGATGCTTGGCTGTTTTCGAGCAGCTCCGAAGGCTTCGGCTTGCCAATTTTAGAAGCAATGGCTTGCGGCACTCCAGTCATCGGCACTCCTGCTGGTGCGGCACCGGAACTACTGGCTGGGGGGGGTGGCATTCTGGTGAAGCCAGAAGATCCAGAGGATATGGCAAGGGCGATCGAGCAAATATGTGATTTGTCTGATGCCGAATGGCGGGCGATGTCCGAGACTGCTTTAAAGACGGTGATCGATTATACCTGGGAGGATGCAACGGATCTGTTCGAGGCTGCACTGTACACTGCTGTGGAACGTCAGTCACAATAGAGGAACAATGCGTAAAATTGAGGTGGATTTAAAAGGTCGGGGTGGGGCGATGGTTTAAGCGAGAATTTCGATCGGGCTTCTCGAGCTGTCTTTGTACAATTTTACTGCCAAAAAAAACCTATGGTTGCATTAATCCCAATTGTTCTGTTCGGCTGGATGCCGATCGTTTTTTACCTGTTTTTGAGGTTTCCGACTCAGCGGGCGGTAATTATCAGTTTTGTGGTAGCGTGGCTGTTTTTGCCGCAAGCTTCTTATCCCATCCCCCTATTGCCGCCCTATGACAAAATTTCGGGAGCTTGCTACGCGATTTTGCTGGCCACTATTGTCTTCGATACTTCGCGCCTCACCACTTTTAAACCCGGTTGGCTGGACGTGCCAATGGTAATTTGGTGTTTGTGTCCAATTGTTTCACAAGTTACTAATGGCGGCAGCCCGATTTCTCCGACTTTCAGCCAAATCATTACTTGGGGTCTGCCTTATTTCGTAGGACGCTTGTATCTGGGTAGTTTAGACGGGCTGCGACAATTGGCGATCGGCATTTTTGCAGGTGGGTTGGCCTACATTCCCTTTACTTTAGTTGAAGGAGTTAAGGGCCCCCTTCTGCACCAAATGGTTTACGGCGTCAATGCCTTTGATGACTGGGGTCAAGCAAGGCGGATGGGGGGGTGGAGACCGGTAGTCTTTATGCAGCACGGTTTGATGGTGGGCGTGTGGATGATGACAGCCGCCTTGATCGGAGTTTGGCTTTGGCAAACTGGGACGCTCAAAAAGTTTCAAGGCCGCAACATCAAGACTCTAGTAATTATATTAACTATTGCTTTTTTCCTGTGCCGTTCTACTGGCGCCTACAGTTTATTTGTATTTGGATTGATCGTATTATTTTCGGCGAAGCAGTTTCACACTTCTTTGCCCCTGTTATTCATAATTGGATATATAGTATTTTATCTGTACTTAGCTGCATCGGGTCAATTTTCGAGCGAAGATGTGATTGGCTTTATCACTCAAGTATTTGGTGAAGAACGAGCCTCCTCTCTGAAGTTTAGATTTGACATGGAAGAGATATTGGGGGAAAAAGCGCGGCAAGTATTTCTTTTTGGCTGGGGAGATTCGGGGGGAAACCGCGTGTACAACGAGTACGGTAAAGATATTTCGGTCACAGATAGCTTGTGGATTATTGCATTTGGCGTTCATGGTGCAGTGGGTTTAGTGAGTTTATTTTCTGCTTTGTTACTTCCTGTTGTCGTCTTTTGCCTGTTCAAGTATCCCGCCAGAACCTGGTCTCATCCCAAAGTAGCGCCGGCTGCTGTCTTGGCAGTAGCCTTAACTATGTACGTGTTTGACTGTGTTTTGAACGCTATGACCAACCCGATTTTTGCGGTGATTGCTGGAGGAATATCGGGTCTGGTTTTAAAAGATCCAGAAAGTCTTAAGACTAAAAAAGCCAGTTCGCCACCAAGAAGAAAGTCGCTGGTTCACCAAAAATCAGGATGATTTTCGCGGCGGAGGCGAAGTATCGCACTCACAGCTTAAATTTATATCTTGCATTCGCCGCACAAAAAAACCAAAAAATCTACCACCTTTGCCTCAAACCAAGTTCGGGAGTTGCACTCTGTTTCGCAGTTGCTCAACATTTGTATGAAAAAAGATTTATTAGATTAGTTTACATTACTTTAAGTATGAACGCGAGATAGCCTTGCTCGTTGAAATGTGTTGCAAAGTGTAAATAAAAATTGGCTCGATCGACTTTTTGCTCAAAGCAGCCGCTTCTTTACAAAATCTTTAAAATTTATTACTAGACAGCTAGGGTATACGCGCATATACTTAATAAAGTATATTCACCCCCTCGCGCCAAAGTAGTGAAAATACGAGGTGGCAGTGTGGGTTATAGTTTGAGTTGTAATTTAATATAAAGGGTGGAAGGGAATAACAAATGAAAACCGTTAATTTATTGAATGTCTCCATAGATAACCTGTCAATAACAGAATTGTTTGAAAAACTCGACAGCGAAGGCGGTGTCGTATTTACGCCCAACGTAGACCACTTGATTAAGTTGCAGTACGACCGCGATTTCTATGAAGCTTACAATCAATCTAGTTATCGAGTCTGCGACAGTCAAATATTGATGTATGCCTCAAAATTCTTAGGTACTCCAATCAAAGAAAAAATTTCAGGTTCTGACTTGTTTCCTGCATTTTATATGTATCACAAGGATAGCGAGAACATAAAAATATTTTTGCTCGGAGCGGCGGTCGGTATTGCGAAGAAAGCCCAGGAAAAAATTAATCAAAAAATTGGTAGAGAAATCGTGGTTGAAGCACTTTCTCCTTCTTTTGGCTTTGAAAAAAATGAGGAAGAGTGCGAAAAAATAATTGACGCGATCAATAAATCAGGAGCTACAGTTCTGGCCATAGGAGTGGGAGCGCCGAAGCAAGAGAAGTGGCTGATTAAATACCACAGCAAATTGACACATATCAAAATTTTCTTGGCCGTAGGTGCAACCATTGATTTTGAGGCTGGTTGCAAAGCAAGATCCCCCAAATGGATGAGCGAAGTTGGCATCGAATGGGCGTACCGACTGTTAAGCGAACCGAGAAGGTTGTGGAAAAGATATCTGATAGACGGTCTGCCTTTTTTCCGATTAATAGTAGAACAAAAATTTGGGTTTTATAAAATGCCTTTCATGGACAGCAAAAACACGAAGCTAGAATGGGAAGGCGGTTCCTGAAAACGGGAGCGACAAATCTATAACGTCAATAAGGCTGAGTATGAGTTCTGGCGTTTGATTTGAGGGTAATACACGTCCAAGCTGTGCGTAGCCCGATCGCCCTTTCTGGCAAAAATATTCATTTTTGCTTTCAATTCCGGGTAAAATCGGAATGAAAGCTTTTTGGAAAATCCCTAATTAGGGATACAACGGATGAATCTGCCTTCTTTCTTGTGGTTGTGGAAAATAGCGGCTTGGTCAATGGGTGTTTCTCTGTTAGCTTACCTGCTGCTGGCCGTTACTGGCACCTGGATGTTTGCCGCCCGCAGTACGAAACAGCCCCGACCAAAATGGCTGCGTCCCTTTCATCTGGCCACTGGTACGGGAATGGCGACTTTGGTAATTTTACTGCTGGGAATTGGCGTAGTCGGTACGCTGGGATACTACGGAAATTTGGGTCACTCAGCTCATTTACCGGCCGGGTTAGCCGTGGTTGCTTTGGTGTTGGTTTCTGTCGGGAGCGGTTTGCAAATTGGCCCCAAACATCCTTGGGCGCGCCCCATCCACATTGGCACTAATATATTTTTAGGTGCTGGATTTGTGACTGTGTTGCTCACGGGATGGACGATCGTACAAAAGTATTTACCAAAAGTTTAATGTTTGCAGTCAGGAGTTCAGTCCTCCGATCGCAGATGCGGACTGAACTCCTCGCTACTAACTTGCTGCTTTAGCTGTGAAATCTAAGATATGTTGAGCGGTAATTTGCGGTTTTTCTAGGTGAGGAACGTGTCCGCAATCCGGTATCCAAATTAGTTGAGAATTGGCGATCGCACTTTCAAACTTTTCCGCATCCGCCGTCCCCAAAATTCGGTCTTGTTTTCCCCACAAAATCAGCGTTTGCTGCTGAATTTGCGAGAGTTTCCCCCCAAAACCTCCGTAACCGCCGCTTTTGGTAAAAGCAATTAAAGCTTGATTCCAGTTGGGCGTTTCTAAGTGCAAAGCAGCGCAAGTTTGAGCATCCACCGTAGCAAAAGTTCGATCGAAATAAGCATTGACGCTAATTTTTTGGCGGATTTTAGGGTTCCGCAAAAATGAAGTTGCCAGATATCCTAAAGGAGGAATCAGAAATTTTCCTTTATTAGAAGTGACGGGAAAACCTGCACTGTCGATCAGCACTAATTTTTTGACAGCTTCGGGATGGGCGAGGGTGAAATCAATTGCTGCGGCACCTCCCATTGAAGCGCCAACTAATATTACAGGCTGCGAAATTAGGGTTTTCCAGAAAGAGTAAAGGTGACTGCCAATTGCGATCGCGCTGAATGCTAAACCTGCTGCTCTTTCTGTAAAGCCAAAACCCAATAAATCAACAGCCCAAGTTTCATTTTTTTCGGCAAGCAGCGGCAGCAGGCGGCGAAATTCAAATACGGAACTGTCGAAGCCGTGAATTAGCAAAATCGGCGTGTTGCCGCTGCCTTGGCGCACGTAGGTTGTGGCAATTGGCTGCGGGCTCAGGGGGGTTGTAATTGCTGACTGTTGAATGCTTTGGGCTAAGGCGATTGAGGTAGATTCTGTGAGTTGCGCGATCGACTTTGGCAGAAAACTTGCTGGCATAATTCTTGATAAATTGTTAATTCCTAGCGGCGGTGTTCCCGCGATCGCCCTAACACTTAAGTATATATGCTCGATCGAACTTGAGGAGTTGGGGCGATCGCCCTCAACTGTTTCTCTCAGCCCAGACTAAAGCTGAGCTTGTTAAACACATACTAAATAATTAGAAATTTTTTGCAAATAAGTGCTTTTTAGTTTAGTATGCTTGAAAGCAGTAAGTCTTGTTTGTTGCCAATCAAAAAATACGTTAGCATCTAATGCAAGAGAAATAAAACTCGGAACCCGCGAAAAATCAGTCTAATTTTTGGTTCTGGGGAATAGCAGCTTCCGAAATATTCAACGGGAAATAGTTCGCTAGAACGGGGAATTTCGCCCTGTCTGCGATTGTGAGCCGATCGTATTGATAATTAATCTCAACTTGCTAGACAAGCAAGTCCAAGCAAGAAGTTACTAAAGTCGATGACTTCCAAAACAGATGAACCAACAATACAGCCAACACAACCAACAGTCAAACCCCCGATATTTCGAGGGTTTTAGCTTTTACTGCGAGACACCCGAAGCCTCGGAAACCGAAAACAGCAGCACAGAAGTTCAACCAGACTCAGCCAAGAGTAAATCATTCCCCCTAGCAATGGCAAGCGTCGGCGAAAAGCTGCGAATAGTCACACTCAGGGGTTCAGAAGGCTGTGTGCGTCGCCTCATCGGCATGGGATTTGTCTCCGGTACCGAACTTCAAATTATCAGCAACTCCGGCGGTTCGGTGATTGTGGCAATTGGCGAAAACCGCATCGGTTTGGGCGCAGGTATGGCACAAAAAATTATGTGTACGAATTAGGACAAGTGCCATAAATCTACAGCAATCTTATTTCATTTGTGAAGAAGATTTTTTTTATTAACCGCAGAGGGCGCAGAGGGCGCAGAGGAAGAGAAAAGAGAGATGTTCAAAAATGCTGAGGGGGTTGCTACATTCAACAAGTTGATTTAATTTGTACAAGTTTAGAGGAAATCAAAACAACAAATGAACGATAAAATACAATTGCGAGATTTAGCTGTTGGTAGCACAGGCAAAGTGGTTGGCTATAAAAAAACAGCCTGCGGCTACAAAGGCAAATTGTTAGCAATGGGATTGACACTGGGAACCGAATTTACTGTCACTCGCCACGCACCTCTAGGATATCCCGTAGAAATCCTAGTGCGGGGTTTCAAACTCAGTTTGCGGAAAGATGAAGCCTAAACCCTATTTGTAGAGGAGATGAAATAATCGCCAAGCAAATTATTGGATTGGTGGGCAATCCCAACTGTGGAAAAACTACCTTATTTAACGCTTTGACAGGTGCTAACCAGCGAGTGGGAAACTGGCCGGGAGTAACCGTCGAACGCAAAGAGGGAAAATATACTCGCGATGGTTTACCAATTACGATTGTTGACTTGCCGGGAGTTTATTCTCTCGATGCTGAAGATGGAGATACGGGCCTTGATGAATTGGTAGCGCGAGATTGTTTGCTATCTGGCGAAGCAGATGCGATCGTTAATATTATTGACGCTTCCAATTTAGAACGCAATTTGTATCTCACTACCCAACTCTTAGAGATGCGCGTGCCGATGATTGTAGCGCTAAATATGATGGATGTTGCCAAAGAACGGGACATCCGAATTGATGTTAACAAACTTGCAGAACGATTGGGCTGTATGGTGTTGCCGATCAGTGCTTCGTCTAATGATGGAGTGTCGCTGCTGCGGGATGCTGTGAATAAAGCGCTACAAAAGCCGATCGCACCATCAGCCGGTGTCGCTTATCCTGCTGTCATCGAAGATGCGATCGCCCAACTCATCCCGCATATCGAACAACACAGCCCAAACCGTAAAGTAGATGCCCGCTGGACAGCCCTGAAACTATTAGAATATCAGGATGATGTCGCCCCAGAACTCGCAAATACAGAATTAGAACAAATAGTCGTCCCGCACCGCCGCAGAGTCCATGAAACCCTCGATGACGACTTAGATATTATCATCGCCGACAGCCGCTACACCTACATCCGCACCCTCACCCAAGGTATAGTCGAATCTGCGAGGGAAATTAAAACCAACATTTCCGATAAAATCGACCAAATTGTGCTCAACCGCTGGTTCGGCATCCCCGTATTCTTGATGGTGATGTACTTAATGTTAACCATTTCGATTAACGTTGGCGCAGTGTTTATCGACTTTTTTGATATCTTGTTAGGGACAATTTTTGTAGATGGTTTAGCTCAGCTTTTAGAAAGCCTCAATTCCCCTGGATGGTCGATCGGACTGCTGGCAAAAGGTGTGGGCGGCGGCATTCAAACTACATCTACTTTTATTCCCCAAATTGGGATGATGTTC
>NZ_JBARVX010000258.1:0-15378 GCF_049646505.1 Microcoleus sp. | reverse complement strand
GTTCCACAAGAAAAATTAATTTTTGTTTGTTTTGAGAGTAGGAACAGGCAAGATGCCTGTTCCACAAGAAAAATTAATTTTTGTGGAACGGGCATCTTGCCCGTTCTTGAGAATGGTGCAGCAGATGATTTTAAACCGCCGATTCCCATAAATAACGTAGCGAACCCAGATTTGGTATTATAATCAACATCAACGATCGCGCCCCAACAGATATTATAAAATTTATGTGTCTCAAACCCGGAGAGGAACTGGCCGAACGCTACAAAATCATCGATCGATTAGGACAGGGAGGATTTGCCGTAACCTATAAAGCCGAATATCTACAAAACCCCGCAAAGCCCCCGTGCGTGATTAAGGAAATTCCTTTTCCTCAATCAGAAAATCCCCTAGTATTGGAAAGAGCAAGAAACCGATTTCAAAGGGAAGCTAGCGCTTTGCATCTTTTAGGAAAAGACTCGCGCATTCCCGAATTATTCGATCGCTTTGAAGAAAACGGCCATTTTTACTTAGTTCAAGAATACATTCAAGGAACTCCCCTCACTCAAGGACTCACTCAAGGCCAGCAGTGGAACGAAACACAGACGATCGCCTTTTTACGAGAAATTATAGAAATTTTAAGTTTTATTCACAAAGCAAATATTGTTCACCGCGATATCACACCTTCTAACTTAATTCGGCGCACACAAAATCGTAAAATTGTTCTGATTGATTTTGGAGCAGTCAAAGAAATCAGCACCTTGACATCTAACAGTACAGGCGAAATATTGACATCACAGGCGATCGGCACAAATGGTTATATGCCGGCAGAACAATACAATCCGCGGTCTGCCCCGCAACCTTACAATGATATTTATACAGTAGGAATTCTGGCTATTCAAGCTCTTACTGGACAGTCTCCCAGAAATCTGCCACAAGACCCCAATACTTGCGAAATTGTCTGGGATTATTCAACATCAGATCGACGGATGTTACAAATTAGCGATGGTCTAAGAAATATTTTAAATAAAATGGTGCGCTTCCACTTTCAGCAGCGCTACCAATCCGCTACTGAGGTATTGGAAGCCTTGGATTCGCCACCGCCACAACAACCACCGGACTTTATCGAGTTGCCGATCCAATTTGTGAGACAGCACCTGCGCCCGTTGTTGTTCGGATTTACGGGACTTGTCGCTGTATTGGCGATCGTACTTTTAATCCCCAAAATTTCCCCGCTAATTCCCAGATTCGGGCCGCAGCAACCGCTAGCTGCATCCTCCCCCGACGGTGTAAGTTCCGGCGAAAAACTCCTAGTCCAAACCTTCGCCCTGTGGTCAAAACAAAGGGGAATTAATGAATTTGCCGAACCAAATTATCCCGAAGCTTTAAAATTGCTCAAACAGTCCTGGCGAGAAGACCGCAGAGATCCAGAAACTTTAATTTACATCAACAATGCTCTGCTCGAAGCAATCAATGCAGAATATTACACGATCGCAATTGTTGTTCCCATCCGCAGAAATCTAGACGGCAGCATTCAGAACGCCAACTTAGCAGAAGAACTGCTGCGAGGCATTGGTCAAGCTCAAACCGAAGTTAATTTAGGTATCCTCCCTGCCAATGATAGCAATAAAGACTTTCCCGGTCAAGGCTTTCTCGAACCAAAAGCGATTAAAGGAAAAGGTCTCAAAGTCATCATTGCTGATGACGGCAATATCAAATCCTACGCCAAGCAAAGAGCAAATTACCTCGTCGCTCAGCCAGATATTATAGCAGTCATCGGACACTATACCAGCGACATGACCGTAGAAACAGTAGATATTTACAATCGAAATAAACTCGTCGCAATTTCTCCGGGAAGCACAACAGAAGAACTGACCCGAAAACCCCGAAAATATTTCTTTCGGACTGCTCCGACAACTAGCATCGAAGCTGAAGCTTTGGTAAATCAACTATTGAAAGTAGGGCAAAAACGAGCGGCAGTTTTTTACAATCCCAACAGTCCGTTCAGCGCTTCTTTGTGGGAAGAATTTAAACAACAATTTGAAGCCAAAGGAGGAACGACTTTTAGAAGCAGTAACTATTACGATTTATCTAAAAATAATTTTAACGCCGAAGCTGCAATCGAAGAAGTTGAGAAAACCCCAAAAACAGCTTTACTTCTAATTCCCGACGGTCAAGTCACTAATTCCCTGGAAAACGCGATCGAAACGATTAAAGCTAATAACGATCGCAATTGGATTGTCGCCCCCTGGACGCTGTACGAACCGAGAACCCTAGAATTAGCCAAACAACTAAAATCTGTAAAAAAACTCGGCGTATCCGTATTTTGGCATCCGTTAATCAGTTTTGACAAAAAGTTTCCGCTAAACGCTGAAAAATTGTGGGGAGGCCCGGTCAACACTCGATCTGCCTTGACCTACGATGCCGCCAAGACGCTGATTAAAGCCCTAGAAATGCAGCCGGAACCCAGCCGCGAAGGAATGCAAAAAACTTTAGCAGCTCCCAACTTTCAAGCCGAGGGAGCTACGGGTATAATTGAGTTTGACTCAAAGACTGGAAATCGGAAAAACCCTCCTAAAGGAGTGGCGCATATTGTTCCGTGTGCTAGAGAAAAATTTGGCCTGACTTTTGTGCCGATCGAATTTCCGACAGCCGCAGCGGGAGGTTTAAAGTGCGATTGAATTCATATCTTGTGGCATTCTCAACCAACCTATAAGGGGGGGTTTTACCAACCATAATTACCTCAAATCAATCATCTCATAAACCTGTCCCCGTCCCGGGGTAAAATTATAGACCGATCGTCTGGCAAGATGCGGGATTGAATTCATATCTTGTGCCCTTCTCAACCAACCTATAAGGGTGGGTTTTACTAAGCATAATTGCCTCAAGTCGATCGCCTCACAAACCCGCGACCACCTATGGCGATCGCCACAGGTGCAAGATATCCATTTATTAGATATATTAAACAAAGCTAGTTTTTTTTATAATAACGCTTATGACTGTCAATCTCGCTCCCTCCACCGCTTCTAGCCTCAAACCAGAAGCCCAGAACGTTTTGGCGCTCAAACAAGTCTTGCAGACAATAAATACCGATAGCTGTCCGGGTTTCTATAACTTTCACATCCACACAGTTAACTCCGACGGGCGATCGCAAGCAGAGAATGTGATGGAACAAGCCGTAGCCGTCGGTCTCAAAGGCTTAGCTATCACCGACCACCACACCACCAAAGGCTACGATCGAGCTCAAATCTGGCTGGATAATTGGAAATTAAACCATCCCGACAAAATTAGCGCTGCACCGACTCTTTGGACAGGAGCTGAAATTAATGCTGAATTACTCAACAACGACGTACACATTCTCGCTTACGCCTTCGATCCAGAACATCCCAGTCTCGCACCTTACTTGCGAGGGGATAGAGGTACGGCCGGCAGCGCTTATTATCCAGCAGCCAGGGTAATTGAAGCTATTCAGGAAGCAGGAGGTTTAGCAGTTCTCGCACATCCTTGCCGCTATCGATCGACCGCCGATCAACTCATCCCAGAAGCAGCCCGTTTCGGCATTGACGGCGTAGAAACTTACTATGCTTACGCTAATCCCAATCCTTGGAAACCGAGCCACAAACAAACTGCTTTAGTCAAGGATTTAGCAGAAACTTACGGTTTGTTGGGAACTTGCGGCACCGACTCTCACGGCCTGAATTTTTTAGTCCGAATCTAGGAGTTGGGGGAATTGGGAATTGGGAATTGGGAATTGGGAATTGGGAATTGGAAATTGGGGATTGGGAATTGGGAATTGGGAATTGGGAATTGGGAATTGGGGATTGGGAATTGGGAATTGGGGATTGGGAATTGGGAATTGGGGATTGGGAATTGGGAATTGGGAATTGTTGACTGTTGACTGTTGACTGTTAACTGTTAACTGTTGATTGGGGACTGTTAATTAATGACTAATGACTAATGACTAATGACTAATGACTAATGACTAATGACTAATGACTGATGACTAATGACTAATGACTAATGACTGATGACTAACGTTCTGGGAACAACTGACAGGATCTGTTAGTTGGCTGATTTGCCCACTCCAAACGAGAATTGCCAAATCGATCCATCCAACCTTCCAAATAAGCCCGATTAGCCTTTTTTTCCTCTGGATCTGAGGTATTCATCGGATGAGGTGCTAAACCCAAAATAGTCGCCGTCGTCACGCAAAACATCGACTTCTGAAAACTTTGGCAAATTTGCACGCGCACATCGTCTTCGCCGCGACAGCTACTGCGGTAAATTTCTTGCAAATAATCCGGCAGAAAATGCCGCATATCTTGCATCAATTGAGTGGGCGGAATGCCTGCGCCTCCGATCGGCAAAGGGTCAGCAAATAAGGCCCCGTAGCCAAAATCTTTTTGTTCTTCGGGGATTTGATGTGCTTGGGCGTTGTATGAAACTACTCCGAAAAATGCAGTACCTCGAAAGAAAATTGCCTCTACATAAGGCACTGCTACATCTGCTAAAAATGTTAAGTTAGCCGAGGCTGGAATGATATCGTAGTCTCGATCGCCAATCTTGACGCTGTAGGTAATTGGTAGACTGGCGGCACCGACCAAACCTGCTAAGATAAAATCAACTACGTCTGCGATCGACTTAATTTCACCTGCTTCGTAGCGATCGGACAAATTAATAAACAAATCGCTCATTACCCGCCAAAACTGACCCAGCCCGCTGTAATAAGACAGCATCCGTATTTGTTCTGGCAAAAAATTAGGGAAGACTTTGTGCAGTCCCTGCATCAAAAAATTGCCTTTCAGTTTAGCTGCGATCGCCTTTTGTGTCAAACTGCTAAATTCCGGCGAATCCAAATAACTATCCAAACCGCCACCACCGTGCCAAAGCATTGTTCTCATGCAATATTCGGCGTACTCAAAATTTATGCGATCGTGCCACAAATAGCGGATTATTTTTGGCAGCGTCACCTCTCCATTGAAATATTTAAAAAAGGGAAAAAGCACTAAAAATTGTTCTTCAGCGATGTAGTTCAGATTGCGAGAATAGGCATCTAGAACTATACCATAACTCTTGAGAACGCCAATAACTTCTACTAGGTTTTCCTCGGACTCAGGCAGTAGAGCTTTGCCTGATTCCAAGATATCAATGTATGCTGATAGAGGATGGGCAGACGGTTTTAATATGGTACTTGTCATTTGATTTGAATCTTAATTTCAGGAAGTTCGGCAACGGATTTTTTAACGGATGTAACGGATGTAATGGATAGAAGATCGATGTGAAGAAGGAAGCCTATCGATCCAGCCCCGTAGGGACACTCCAAGAGCCTTTCGTCGTGTCAACTTAAGCCTAAAACCCTTGAGAAATCTCGTTTATATCCGAGTCCAGATCCCCCTAAATCCCCCTTAAGAAGGGGAGTAGGGGTTGACTTAAAGAGGCTTCCTGTCCCCCCCTTCTTAAGGGGGGCTAGGGGGGATCTAGATTGAATAGTCTTGCCAGCAATCTCTGGCTAGATTTGACCTGGTTGTTGACACCTATGGGCGAAAGCCTTTGTCCCTACAATGGCTTACCTGAAAAGTGCTGTATCAATTCAAGTTGTGAGCGATCGTTTTAACTTGAGCGGGTACAGCCGATACAATTGCGATCGCAGTTTTCTCGCTCAAGCCAAGTAAAACTCCCGGCTGCACTCCCATGATAGCGATAATTATTGCTAAAACCAGCGAAGGAATGCGATCGCGCCAGCGGACTTGTGGCAAATTCACCACCAAATCGGAAAGGCGGCCGAAAAAGGCGCGGTTGACCATAATTAAAAAGTAAACTGAAGTCAAACCAGTGCCGATCATGCAGAGCAAAGTTTGCACGGGAAACACTGGTAAACTGCCCCGAAAAATCAAGAATTCAGCAATAAATCCCGATAACCCCGGAATGCCGGCACTAGCCATCACGCCGAGGATCATTAAGCTGCCAATCATCGGTAAACCGCGATCGGGATTAAACAAACCTTTGAGCACGTCGATGTTGCGGCTGCCGGATTTTTTGTAAACAATACCGACACTCAAAAATAGCAGCCCCGAAATTAAACCGTGGCTAACCATTTGCAAAACAGTTCCCAACAGACTAATCGGAGTAGCTGCGGCGCTAGCTAACAAAATGTAGCCCATGTGAGCGATCGAACTGTAAGCTACAATTTTTTTCATATCTTTTTGGGCGATCGCGCAACTCGCCCCGTAAAGCACGCTTACCACCGCCCAACTCGCCAACCAAGGCGCAGCCACCGCCCACGCATCCGGGAACAAACCCAAACCAAAGCGCAGCATCCCGTAGGTTCCCAACTTCAACAGCACCCCCGCCAACAGCACAGAAACAGGAGTCGAAGCTTCTACGTGAGCATCCGGCAGCCAAGTATGAAAAGGCACCAAAGGCATCTTAATTCCAAAAGCCAGCAACACCCCAGCCAGTAAAATAATTTGCCTCACCAAAGGTAAAGGCAATCCACCTTGCAAATGCGATGTACCCGCTGCACCAACCATATCGAAACTAGAAGCACCGCTGAGCCAAACAGTTCCCAAGAAAGAAGCCAGCAACACCATGCCAGAAAATGCAGTATAGATTAAAAACTTAGTAGCAGCATAACCCCGGCGCTCGCCGCCCCAAATCGCAATCAACAAGTAAAGCGGAATCAATTCTATCTCAAAAAACAGGAAAAATAGCAGCAAGTTTTGAGATAAAAAAGCCCCGGTTACGCCGCCACTAATTAACAGCATCAAAGAATAATAAAGTCGAGGTCTGCGGATAGACTCATCCGTAGCGTAAATCGCTACCCCTGTCAGCAGAGTATTTAAAATTACCAAAGGTAGAGACAAACCATCAACGCCGAGATTGTAATTCAATCCCAAAGTATCGAGCCAAGGAACAAATTCCGAAAACTGCAACTCACTCGTACCGACATCAAATTGAAATGCCAAAATCACCGACAGAATAAAAGTTACGCCCGCAATAGCGAGCGAAGTATTCCGAACTATTTTAGAACTCACCGCACCGGGCCAGAACCCAATCAGAGCGGCAGCCAACATTGGTATCCAGATTAAAGCACTGAGCATCAATTAAAACTTCCCTTGTTACGCAGCTTTTAGAACTATATTTAACAGTAACGCAAACTAACTGCACAAAGAAGCGATCGGCTGATTTTTTTTGTTAACATAGCTTGAGATGTATTTGGAACCGTCCCATGACCTCAAGTATTACAGAAAGTCTCGCAGACCGGGAAGATTTGCAAATTCGATCGGCAATTCCTTCCACCCGCCTCACAGTTGCCGACTTGGAACAACTGCAAGGTATACTCTCGGAAGCACAGCTAGACTACCAATTAGAACTCGTAGACGGGAAGATTATCATTATGGGCGGATCGGACATTGTATCGAGCGAAATTGGGGCAGAGTTAGTCAGACTTTTACTAAACTGGGTCAAACCGCGCAAACTCGGACGAGTGTTTGAATCTAGCGGCGGGTTTATTCTCCCCAATTCCGATCTGAGAGTTCCCGATGTTTCGTTTGTGACAGCCTCGCGCCTCAAACAAAGTAAAAGGTATTTTGCCGAACTCGTTCCCGACTTAGTTGTAGAAATCAAATCTCAGTCCGATCGCCTCAAACCCCTCCGAGAAAAAATTTTATCATTTATCAAACTCGGAGCAAAAGTAGGAATATTAATCGACCCAGACAAGCGCACAGTAACAATTTACACTCCTACAGCCGAGCCAGTTGTATTGAGAGACGGCGACACGATTTCAATTCCCGAACTTTTGCCCGGTTGGGAAGTGGCGGTGACAGAATTGTGGCCGATAGAATTCGAGTAAACCTAGAAACAAAGCAGACAAACCCGAATAAAATCATCTGCGTTCATCCGCGTTCATCCGCTGATATCTGCGGTTAAAAATTAAACAAAACTAGAGCCAAAGCAGACAAACCCAGAATAAATTCATCTGCCATCACCAGCAGTTTAGAACTGCCAAATAATCAGCGCCAGCAACACAGCAACCCCCCCCGCAATAGTCAACACATAAAACTGCGATTGACCCGTACCGGTGTACTTCAACCCTTCACCGCTTAAAATTGTAGCAAAACCGAACAAATTCACCGCCCCGTCTACCACGTACTTGTCAGTCCAAGCGCTGATTTGAGCAATAGAAGCCACGGCCCAAACTACAGTCAAGCGGTAAACTCGATCGATATAAAAGTCGTAAGCAAACAAATCCTGCAGCACAGGCACCGGCAGCCGCACCGGTCTAGGTAAAACCCCGTACCAATAAATCGCCACCCCAACCGCAACGCCAATCAAGCCAGATAGCATTAAAAGCGGAACTTCCAGAGTCTTCAACAGCAAATTTAAAGTATCAAAATCTCCAGTTTCCGCCCAAGGCCCAGTCCAACTAATTAACAGTTGCCACCGCTGCAACATCCAAGGGACTAACAGCCCGATCGCCGTCAAAGTTACCATCGGTAAAGCCATAGTCCAACCGACTTCTGGAGCTCTGCGAGTTTTCGGCTGCGGTTTTCCCACAAATACTAAACCGAATACGCGAGTTAAATTTAGGGCTGTTAAACAATTAACCAAAAGCAATACAACTACCAACCACAAGGGCACTGTCCAAAAACCGTTGAGCCAGCGCCGCATCGCCCAAAAGTTACCCATTGGTAATAGCGCTACCATCCCTGAAGCGCCTACTAAATAAGCCATTGTCGTGGCAGGCATCTTTGACCACAACCCACCCATTTCTGTTAAATCTTGAGTGTTGGTTGTCAGAATCACTGACCCTACGCTCATGAATAATAGTCCTTTGGCGATCGAGTGCGTGAACAGCAGCAGCAAAGCAATGTCAACTTCATTGAGCCCCACCGCGATAAACACTAAACCCAAAGAAGCGCTGGTAGAATGCGATAATGCTCTTTTGATGTCGATTTGGGCGATCGCCACCAAGGAAGCACCAACCGCCGTCACCGCACCCAAAACCACCAACACCACACCAGTTATCGGCGACAGCGCTAAAACAGGCTGAAGTTTAATCAAAATATAAGCGCCAGCACCTACAACAACCGTATTCCGCATAATCGAAGCCGGGTTGGGCCCTTCCATCGCCTCGTCAAGCCACAAATGGAACGGAAATTGAGCGCACTTGGCTGTAGGTGCAGCAATTAAAGCCAAACCTAAAAGAGTCGCTACCAAAGGAGACAAAGTTGCAGTTTCCGCCCATGTTTCTAAATCGGAAAAATTCAAACTTCCCGCTAAAGTAGAAAGCGTCACTACTCCCATCAGCAGCGGTACGTCTCCTACACGCTTTGTTAAAAACGCATCTCTAGCGGCCGTTACTACTAGCGGTTGAGCGTACCAAAACCCTACTAGCAAATAAGTTGAAAGTGTCAGCAGTTCCAACAAACCGTAAGTTAGCAGCAGCGAGTCGCTAATGGCAATGCCGCTAATTGCTCCTTCAAAAAAACCCAGCAGCCCAAAAAATCGAGCTAGCGCCCAGTCTTTTTCCATGTAGCCGAGAGCGTAAATTTGTGCTAGCAAACTCAGAACTGTAACTAGCTCCATTGCTCCGACGCTGATCGCGGAGATTTCTATGGCAAAAGACAAATCTAGATCTGCTGCTTGCACCCAGTGTACGAGCAACTGTTGGGGCGGTCGATCCCAGGTTGCTCTAAAAATTACTGACCCGTGGATGAAAGCCAATACAGTCATCAACAAATTGAAGTAAGCTGCGGGTCTCGGCCCTGTTTTGCGAACTGTTCCCGTAGACCACGGCAAAGTTAAAATTGCTCCAATTAAGCCATACAAAGGAACCCACCAACAGGCTTGGAGGAGAAATTCAGTCATTTAATTTATTCCTTAAACTTCACATTACTGGCTGCCTCGATCCAAAAGCAGTTCCAGGCGATCGCGCGGCACCCTAAAACTTTGACTAAACTCGATCGTATAGTTCTGGCAAAATAATTTTTACCTAAAATTAACTATACATTAAACTATCAAAAATGATAATTATCTG
This sequence comes from Microcoleus sp., assembly GCF_049646505.1. Taxonomy (GTDB): domain Bacteria; phylum Cyanobacteriota; class Cyanobacteriia; order Cyanobacteriales; family Microcoleaceae; genus Microcoleus. The sequence goes on along the minus strand of NZ_JBARVX010000258.1, from coordinate 5,363 downwards.
AATACAAATTTACTGTTTTTTCAGAATTGGCAATCAAAGAAAAAAGCCTGCAGATTGGTTGAGACTGCCTTTTTTGCCTGTTTGCTCGCGATCCCCTCTTTGGAAATTCCCAAATTGCCCAACATCGATCGACCCAGCCTTCACCTACCGAACTCTACTTTACAGGTATTTTTACTCACTCGACTCCCGATCGCCACCGACATCTACTCCTCTGAATATTAAGATTATTAAATAAATATTAATTTTTTTTAAGTATCATAAAAATTTTTAATTTTTGTTATTAAACATTATGATGTTAGATTATATTGTCAAGGTGGACAGGTTCCCCTATTCTGTAAGGATAGGAAGCTTTACACTGCATTCCTGAATAATGTGGCCCCCCCCGTCCAAATTTTTAGATTTATCAAAGATTTGTAACGGTAAATCCGCTCATGCTTAAATTGGAGATTCAAAAATGTCAATAGCCGTGGGAATGATTGAGACAAAAGGTTTTCCCGCCGTTGTGGAAGCTGCCGATGCTATGGTTAAAGCTGCTCGCGTTACCCTCGTGGGCTATGAAAAAATCGGCAGCGCCCGCGTCACCGTAATTGTGCGCGGCAACGTGTCGGAAGTCCAAGCCTCAGTCGCAGCCGGAGTGGAATCCGTCAAGCGGGTGAACGGCGGAGAAGTCGTCTCTACCCACATCATCGCTCGCCCCCACGAAAACCTAGAATACGTTCTACCAATTCGTTATACAGAAGCAGTAGAACAGTTCCGAGGCTACTAAGTTCGACGCGCACGGAAATTTGGTTTGACCAAAAGTTGGACGAAAATCAGCGCGGCCGTCAAAAATTAACAGTTTAGTTCGCCAAATATTCAATCAGGAGTAAAACCAATGGCAATTGCAGTTGGCATGATCGAAACCCTAGGCTTCCCCGCAGTCGTGGAAGCAGCAGACGCAATGGTCAAAGCAGCCCGCGTCACCTTGGTAGGGTACGAAAAAATCGGTAGCGCTCGCGTTACAGTCATTGTAAGAGGAGATGTCTCGGAAGTGCAAGCTTCCGTCGCCGCTGGAGTAGAGTCGGTGAAGCGCGTTAACGGCGGACAAGTGATGTCCACCCACATTATCGCCCGCCCTCACGAAAACTTGGAGTACGTGCTACCCATTCGCTATACCGAAGCTGTAGAACAGTTCCGCGAAGGCGTCAGCGGCATTCGCCCCCTCAACAGATCTTAAGACGGGCGATCGGCTGTTAGGGGCGTTTGGGAATTAAAAATTAAAAATTAAAAATTAAAAAGCGCGAAGTTTTTGATTTAGCATTTTTAATTTTTAATTGATGCGGGCATGGGATATTGGTTGTTAGCGATCGGTCATCAGTCATTAGTCACGAGTCATTAGTTACTAGACGAAAAACTCTATTAAGCAGACATCGGACTGAGGAAAGCTAATTTAAAAAAGACAAGTGACAGCGTAAAAATGACAGTTACCAATTACCAATTACCAATTACCTAAAATGCAAATGGCCAAAGTTCTCGGCACAGTTGTCAGTACCCAAAAAGAGCCGACGCTGAGAGGATCGAAATTTCTACTGCTGCAATTCATCAATGAAGAAGGTTCGCCACTTCCCGGATATGAGGTAGCCGCTGACTGTGTGGGCGCTGGTATCGATGAATGGGTTTTAGTGACCAAAGGCAGCGCAGCCCGGATCGCGCCCGGAAGCGAAAACCGTCCGATCGATGCTCTGGTAGTAGGCATTATAGATACTGTCAATGTAGAAAACCGCCTCATTTACAGTAAAAAAGACGACCCGTACCGCTAGTTGGCAGTTGACAGTTGGCAGTTGACAGTTGACAGTTGGCAGTTGGCAGTTGACAGTTGGCAGTTGGCAGTGAACAGTGAACAGTTGACAGTGAACAGTGAACAGTGAACAGCTAACAACTAACAACTAACAACTAACAACTAACAACTAACAACTAACAACTAACAACTAACAACTAACAACTAACAAAAAAATTTTTCAGCTTAGGAGAACTTAATTTATGGCAGTCCGCAACGTTGCGGCTCCCCCGACGCCTTGGTCGAAAAACTTGGCTGAGCCCAAAATTCACGATACCGCCTACGTACATTCCTTTTCTAACATTATTGGGGATGTGCATATCGGTTCTAATGTGATGATTGCCCCCGGAACATCTATCCGCGCCGATGAAGGCACTCCTTTTTATATCGGAGAAGGAAGCAACATTCAAGACGGAGTAGTGATTCACGGCCTAGAACAAGGCCGAGTCAAAGGAGACGACGACAAATCTTATTCTGTGTGGGTGGGGAAAAATACTTCCCTCACCCACATGAGTTTAATTCACGGCCCTGCCTACGTGGGCGACGACTGCTTTATCGGTTTTCGCTCTACGGTGTTCAATGCCAGAGTGGGCGACGGCTGCATTGTGATGATGCACGTATTGATTCAAGATGTGGAGATTCCCGCGGGTAAGTACATACCTTCGGGAGCCGTCATTACCAATCAGCAGCAAGCCGATCGCTTGCCAGATGTTCTAGATTCAGATGTAAAATTTGCGACCCACGTCATCGGCATCAACGACGCTCTGAGAACGGGTTATCGCTGCGCTGACAACATTGCCTGTCTAGCACCAATTCGCAACGAGCAAGCTAAAAACTCAAATATCACTCCAATGAATTATTCTACCCACACCGGCACGCAATTGAGTTCAACTCTTGCCGATAGCATCCGCAATTTACTAGCCCAAGGATACAGCGTGGGAGCCGAACACGCCGACGCGCGACACTTCCGTACTGGTTCTTGGCGCACTTGCGGCCCGATTTCCTCAACCCGCGATTCAGAAGTCATGGCGGCTTTGTCAGCTTGCATGACCCAGCATCAAGGAGAATACGTCCGCTTGATCGGGATTGACACCAAAGCCAAGCGCCGCGTACTGGAAGAAATCATCCAAAGACCGGGAGAAAACGGCTCTAACGGTTCTAACGGAACTCAAACTTACAAATCTAACGGTAAGGTTGCACAAGCTTCTCACTACAATCCCAGTTATGTGTCCAGCGGCAAATTGAGCGCGGAAACAGTGGCGACTGTTCGCGGCTTGCTAAGTCAAGGTTACAAGGTGGGGACGGAACACGCCGACGCGCGCCGCTTCCGTACCAGTTCTTGGCAAAGCGGGGCTTCGCTGCAAACGAGAAATGAATCTGAGGCGATCGCCGCTTTAGAATCTGTGATGAACCAGTACCCAGGCGAATACGTGCGTTTGATCGGGATTGACCCGAAAGCTAAGCGCCGCGTGGTTGAAGAAATTATTCAGCGTCCCGACGGCCCGGTGGGTCAATCGGCCAAGCCGGCTGCAACATCGGGATACAAACCACCAGCAGGGAAAGGTAAAGAAGCTTACACAGGTGCGGTCGCCAGCAGCGGGATCTTGACCGGCAAGACGATCGAGCAAATCCGCAACCTGCTCTCCCAAGGCTACAAAATTGGCACGGAACACGCCGACGCGCGCCGTTTCCGCACCGGTTCTTGGAGCAGTTGCGCGCCGATCGCCTCCCACCGCGAGTCCGAAGTAATTTCTGCTCTCGAAAGCTGTCTCCAAGAACACAGCGGCGAGTACGTCCGCTTGCTCGGTATCGACTCCAAGGCCAAGCGCCGCATACTCGAAGAAATTATCCAGCGCCCTTAATTTGCCTGGTAATTAGCTTGTTTCTCCCGTTAACTGCTCGCGTTGGGCTAATGGGAGAACCAGCCCTGGAATTCAAGTTGAATTTTAGATAGTTAGAAGCCTCGATTGAGAATTTTTGGGCAAAATTTAAGATTTTCTCAAAGTTTATAGAAAGTCTTAAAGCCGGAACAAAACTTAGGCAAAAAAGGTTTAATGCGTTACTTACATCGGTAAGGTACGCAAGGCTCAGCCTGCGTAATTAGGTTTAGATTCAGTCTCGATCGAGCTTTTCACTATTAGTAAATTATCGTTTATTGGATGGATGCGGTTAAATTTTCTTTCGTCAATAAAACCCATAAATTAAAGTCCTTTTATCTAAAAAAATAGCTCATTTCAGGAAAAAGTTGAATGTATTTATCGCCACTGCAATTAAGTAGCAACTCTCAGATTTTTATGAGTGGCGATGTAGTTGTGAATGAGAGTGCGGCGATCGCCCCAGGAGTCATCCTGCAAGCAGATCCGGGAAGTCGGATCTCGATCGCCGCCGGTGCGTGTATCGGTATGGGAGCTATCCTTCACGCCCGTGAAGGCGATCTGGACATCGGGGCGGGCGCGATTCTGGGTGCAGGGGTGCTGGTAGTAGGTGCGGGGACGATCGGCGAAAATGCCTGTATAGGCGCGGCGACAACCCTGATTAATCCTTCGATCGACAAACTGCAAATTTTGCCAGCCGGTTCTCTGATCGGAGATACCAGCCGCCAAGTACCAGCAGAAGTAACCGCACAAGCAGAAGCAGAAGCAGAAGCAGCCCCGGAACCGGAACCGGAACCTCCCTCCGTTAGTACGCCAGCAGTCGATCGACCGATCGAGCCGCCAGCAGCAGATCCCCCCACACCGCCTCAAACTGCGCCGGAGACTGCCGCAGAGCCGCCGCCAGACACCGCCGAGCCGCAGCCCCAACCAGCAGAGACCCCAACTATTCTGTACGGCCAAGCTCACATCAATCGGCTGTTGGGGACGCTGTTTCCGCACCGGCAAGCTTTTAATCGATCGGACGAAAACGGTCAAACTCTCTCTGGCGGTTCCGGGTAGCGGTAAGTCGATTTGAGATTTGAGATTTATTTCGCAGATCGATCTGAGACATTGAAATTTTGTCTAAATTTTGGGCTTGACCCTCAAAACTGTCAAGGGCTTGTATTGACAATGTTGGGGCGTGGTAATTTATGCAAAAGCCAGCTATGCTGAAGGCAGAATCAAAAAATATAAATAGGTAATCTTATATTATTGGTAGCTCAGCAATTTTTAAGGCTTTGCAGCAGAAATCTGTGTCTTGCAGCCCGTGCAGTCTGTCTTGTCATCTGAGAAACTACAATTATCCACAAATTTTAATTTTGAGAAGTTTCTAAAGGTAATTGAAGATGGACGGACAAATAGATCGTAAAATAGACCCCGATCGCTCGCAGCGCCAGGAATATTTCAAAGACACTGCTTTGGGCTTGGTATCTACCAAAAGTTTTCCGGCAATCGTCGGGACTGCTGACATGATGCTGAAGTCGGCGGGGGTGATTTTAGTAGGATACGAAAAAATAGGTTCCGGTCACTGTACGGCGATCGTCCGGGGGCGAATTTCCGACGTGCGTTTGGCTGTGGAAGCAGGAGCTCAGACGGCCGAACAGTTCGGACAGTTTGTTTCTAAATTGGTGATT
>NZ_JBARVX010000257.1:0-16833 GCF_049646505.1 Microcoleus sp. | reverse complement strand
CTGAAAAACCGTGGTCGCCAATTTCGCTATCGATTAATCCCAGACTCTGGGCATCGCTTACGTGCCATTCCATTTGTTGGATAGCTGTCGCCTGTGAATTATCAAGTATCAGCTTACCAGCTTTTTGGCAGTTGTCAGTTGTCAGTTGTCAGTTGATTGTTGTCAGTTGACTGTTGACTGTTGACTGTTGACTGTTGACTGTTGACTGTTGACTAAGAGGGCGGGCACGCACCATCCACCGCCCCTACCAACTGCCGACTGCCAACTAAGAGGGCGGGCACGCACCATCCACCGCCCCTACCAACTACCAATTGCCAACTGCCAACTGCCAACTGCCAACTGCCGACTGCCAACTGCCAACTGCCAAACTAATTTTCCTCAGAAGGAGACTTGCCCAAAACCGGAGTTAAGAATGCTACCAAAGCCCCGATCGCAAAACCGGCCACATTTCGAGTCAAAGGCAACCAGTCAGAAGTCCGAGTCACCACTGGGCCAATTCCGAAAGCTAAAAACAGAATCCCCCACAGCGGCGAAAAAATCAGCGCCCACTGCCAAGCCACAAGCTGTCCGGGTTTCCGGGGCTGAGCGGCAAACCCGCAGATCACCCCGCCGAGCACCGATGAAATTAATGTCAGAACCCACTGTTCTCTCGGCAAACCGGGAACCACGCGACACCCGCCCTGACGCAAACAGCCTTGTATCGACTCTAAAGATTCAATGATCGATCGATCTTCGCCATTTTCCCGGACAAAAAACTGATTGCCGTAGCGGGTTTGCAGTTCCACCCAAAAAGTGCGCGGCAGCAGCGGATACAGCGAATCGCCGACATTAAAATTGAGCAAATTGCCTCCTCGGGGGTCAGCAACTAACAGCACGCTTTTGCTATCCAAGCCCCAATAACTTTTGACGGCTAAACCGGGCGTGCGATCGTACTGAGTCAGCACTCGCAGCTTCCAGCCGGTTTCGGCTTCAAAGGCATATAAACTTTTTGCCAAATCCTCTTCTTCAATATCCGTAAGGGCTTTAGCTAGGTCAATGATCGGTGTCTGAATTTCTGGCAACAAATCGGGATTGTTGAAAGCGTGGGCTGCAGGTGCGATCGTCCACAGGGACAAAGCCAGGAAAAAGGCAGCAGCAGAGGCTAGAAATTTGCGGGGGAAAAGCTGTGACATAGGAATTTCTAATTCAGGTATCAATGGTAGCTGGCGGTCTTAACCAAGGGATAAGAGAAAACTAATATTTCTTTACAATTATTTACTTTACAGGAAGGCGAGAGCAAGGGGAAGAGTTGGGGGAAGAAAGTTTTGAGCTTCCCCGTAGGGACACGGCAGTGCCGTGTCCCTACACTTCACAAACATGGAATACGCTGTAACTGTAGAGGGCGCAGATTTCCTGACGGGCGAGTATCGATCCTAGATATTGCACCCGCAATCAAAAACCTGTAGGGGCCCTGTCACCAAAAGCTTTAAGGGGTGCAGACAGGTTAAATACACCCGCCCCCACCCACAAAAAAGCCCCTTATCGATCTTGGTGCAACATCTGAGATTAATAATAATTGCAGCCGATCGCAACAAAGAAAGACCGTATGTGCGATCGGTTATTTAAGTATTTCCTGCCTGAAAAAACTTACCTTCATAAAGATTTAGCATAAGTTGAAAAACTATCAGTAAATATACGGCAAATATAACAGACTAGCAACACCAAAAAAAACTCTGAACTTCTGTATTTTCCCGAATATCTTTATAATCGAGTCTACCCGATAATGATGAGTAACCGATGCATAATGATTTAAAAGAAATTAACCATTTCTCAAGGAGTGTCCAGAGTGCCTTTAACCGACCCGATCGCAACCGTCATTACAGATACTCCCATCTGGCATAATAGTGCGACAAAAAATAGCCCCTCCTCTCTCAATAAGATTCGGGTTAACAGGCTTAACGGCAGCATATCTTAGGTAGGGATCGAAGATGTATATATCATTAAGATAAGCATCTTTAGCATCTCTAAAATCAGCATCTGCCAAGTTAGTACCATCAAAATCAACTTCATTCATATTGGTATTTCTGAATATACTTCTCGATAGGTTAGCGTAGAGAAGGCGGACATTAGAAAGGCAAGCACCATTAAAAATTGCATCTGTTATATTGGCACACATCAGATTGACTTCACTTAAGTTAGCCTCGATCATATTCACAGCACTCAAGTTGGCATTTTCCAAAACAATATCCCTTAAATCAATACCCTCTAAATTTGCACCGCTCAAATTGATGTGTATCAGCCCACTTTCTTCAATATAAGAATTGCTCAAATTAATACCACTCAAATTGGCATTACATAGATCAACCCTTCTCAAGTCAACCCCAGCAAAGTCTCTTTCTCCAGCAGCATACCGTCTTAGTAATTCTTCAGCGTTCATAAATTATCTATTCAATGAGTTTTACTTCTGAATTATACTACAATCATCCTCTGACCTGACTCCGACTTTTCAATGGCAGTTTGCTCCGGGTTGGGAGAATGTGAAAGAAGTTAATCTTTTTGTCAGTACCTTCGAGCAAGGGAAGGGTTTATTGCCTCGGGATAAAGTTGTCGATTTATCAGATTCGGCACTCCTTCCCGGATTCTCGGAAACACAAAAGCGTCAACTTCTTTCCAAGCCTTGGAACGGTTATGACGATTTAAATCCCAACCGAATTCTGACTGCGACTTGGAAGAAAGATACTGGTAAGTGGTACGGTCATGACGGGATTACGCCTCTTAACCAACCTTTAAATGACCCCGCAAATACTAGCACTAACTTCACGCTACCGAGGAGTCTTACTGCGGGGCAGAACTACAATTTTGCTGTTGAAGCTGTGAGTAATAGCGGCGCTGTGACCAAAGATTTGGGGCAGTTTAAAACTTTACTTCCGCCTAGCAATAGTCCTTTCAGCAGCGTGAGTGTGTTGACTCATGGTTTTACACTTTTGCCCGGCCAAGGGGGAATTCCTGACTCCTTCTACGAGGTAGCTGACAGTATTGCAAAAACTGGTAATGATGGGTTAATTTTGCGCTACGAAAAACCCACCGGGTCTTGGATTCCTATTGATAAAAATGGAGGAGTTTTAACAACTTTAACGGGTGGACTGCAACCAACAGATACTAACTATTTTCGGACTTTAACTAGCAATATTCAGGCTAAGTATGTTAACCAGAATAAATCGTTAGTGTTGCTGCCAGAATGGTCGTTGGACAGAGAATCAGTTATTCCTGACGTTGGCTTTTCTGAGGGTGCGGCTGATGCTTTGTTTGCTTCTATGGTGCAATTGGATCTGGCGTTGGGGGGTGGCGTTGGAGAGTATCAAGGCAATCAATTAAAGCGGTTGTACGACAGCCAAGGGAAGCTGATTCGCCAGCAGGGGAATTTGTTCAACTCGCCACTGCACTTCATGGGTTTCAGTCGAGGCACTGTTGTCAATAGCGAAATCGTACAGCGTTTAGGGACTTTCTTCCCCCAAGCTGGTGGAACATCTATGGCTAACCGAGACCTCCAGATGACAACAATCGACCCGCATGATTTCTACCAACCTAGTTTGAATTTACAATTACCGGGCTTTATCAGCACAAATTTCAGCGATTTCTACGAACCCAAGGTTCAGGTTTGGAATAATGTGACTTTTGCTGATAATTATTACCAGACTGTGGCTAATCCTAATGATGGTACTGCTACTCCTAATGGTCGTGCTTTGGGTCAACTTCCACAAGAGGAGTTGAATAAGAATCCCAAACCCGCTGGACTGAATTTTCCTAAAACTAATGGCGATCCTTTAGGGAAAGCAGACCGAGATATTTTACTAGGTACTCGTAATGAGGAACCAGGTCGGATAAATAGTCGGATTGGGTTTACGAAAGATGATGATATTGGAGGAACGCACAAGCGGGCTTGGACTTGGTATGCGGGGACTGTTGATTTGGATTTAGACCAAGTGAAAACTCAGTATCCTCATGCTTCAAATCCAAATGTTCCAGAATCGATTAATGACCAATTGGGTGAAAGGGATGCGAACCAATGGTTCGATCCTAATTTCCCGGCAGCTAAACCTTGGTATGATAATGCTAGCGGTGAGGGGATTAGTGAGGGTTGGTTTTATTCTGTTTTGGGTGGTGGTAAAGAGCAGCGTCAGTATAGCCCTACTGGGCGCGTTCCGGTTAGTTTTGATAATACGCTTTCGGCTGGGATGCGGGGGGATTATGCGGTTCCTACTCTGTTTAATGGGAATTTTGACCAGTACATTCCGAATAGGAGTGGGGCTGAAGAATTTGGTCGGAATGCTATTTCTCGGGAAATTCCGGGGTGGTCTTTTCATAATAGTGCCACATCAACTTTGGTAGCGCCTACTAATAACTTAGTAAATTGGAGTACCATTGATAGTCTCAAACAACGTAGCCTAAGACGCAACGATGAGATCCCTGGAACCTCTTATTTAGAAAGGATGGGTATTGATAGGGATGACCCTAACTTCTCTAACTATGCTCTGAAATTAAATGGTGGTGACAGCATTACGCACAACCGCTTTGTTGTACCCGATTGGGGTGCATTGCGGTTGAATATTCACGTTCCTCAAGCAGCAGCAAATCGAGATAATAAGCTAAAAGTTACTCTCAAAGATGTAGCTTCGGGTGAAGAGATAACCGAAACTATTCTTCTCAATGAAGCTAATTTCCTAACAGGAACATTAGACTCTTTCTACAACAACGAACTCGAAAAAGATGCTGCTCGAAAACTTGGTTATGCGACTAGAGGATTTGAAACGTTTAATGTATTTGATACTTTCTATGAAGGATTAGCTCAACAAAAAGAATTAGCCAAGTTCCGAGGTAAAACGGCGACGCTAAAATTTGAATTGGAAGGTAGTGACGTGGTTTACTTGGATGATGTCTTTTTCAAGAGTAGTTCTCTCAAATTTGGGGAACCGAAACCCAAGAATGGCAGCAGTCCAGCAAGGTATAGCGGTGCTGCTTATGATGGGAATCTCTATAAAGACAACTTGCTGCTTGAAAAACCGCAGTATACTCTGTCTTACAACGGTACTGGAAATATACCTAACTGGGCGAGTTTCCAGATCAATAAATCATCGATATATTTGGCCGGAGAGGAAAATCCTAGTAAGCGCGGTTTCACTAATGATCGCAGCCTTCCACCAGATTTTTACCAAGTGACAAACACTGATTATAGCGGTAGAGATCCTTATGTTGCAGGTCATCAAACACCGATAGCATCTCGCACTATTACTCTCAAGGACAATAAAGCTGTTAACATGATGTCGAACATCGTTCCACAGCACAAAAAAAACAATAAACCAATATGGGAGGAAATTGAGAACTATGCCCAAGACTTTGTAAAAGCTGGCAGAGAAGTTTATGTCATTACAGGCAGCCATAAAATTAAACAGAAGGATGGGCAAGATGAGGTTCTTTCTCCCAAAAAACCTGAGAAAAATCAAGCCATAAAAATCCCTGAAAACTTGTGGAAAGTTATGTTGGTACTGGATCGCCCCAATGCAGTTGTAACTGATACCACAACAAAAATCTATGCTGTTGGTTTTTACGTAGCCAATGACTTACCTACAGAAAAAGAAGATCGATGGAGACAGAATTGGACGGAATTAAACAAAGAAGATAGAATTGTGTGGTCTCTCAAAGAAATTGAGGATGAACTTGGTTATGATTTATTTGACAATCTGCCATTTAATATTAAGCAAGCTCTCCAAAATAACAGACTTATATTTCCTTTAGGAGCTAAACTAGATAGTGATGATTGGGATAACTTTAGACCCAACCCATTGCCATAAGTTGAACCAAGAAACTTGACAAGGAGCATCTATTCGCAGGCAGGATGATAGCTGAATCGGGTCTATTCCTCATTCATACCCAGAAATATTGTTCGCAATACTTCCATCTGGCATAATGGTATTGCAGAAAATAGCTTTCGCAAGGAAGCAATCTTCGATATTGGCAGCCCTCAAATTGGCATTGGTAAGGTTGGCATTATCAAAGTCGGCTTCTTTAAGAATAGTCCCACTGAGATTGGCCCCACTGAGATTGGCATCACTGAGTCCAGCTTGATCCAACTCGGCACCTTGAAGGTCAGCGCCCATCAAAAGAGCATTATCCAAGCTGGTTTCGTGGAGTATAGCCCCACTGAGGTTAACTCCTGTAAAGTTACTGCGCTGTGCGAAGGCATAGGCAAACCAAACATTTCTCAGGTTCGCCCCACTCAAGTTGGCATCTCTGATGTAAACCGCTTCCAAGTTGGCGCTTTCCAAGTTAGCTCCACTCAGATTGACCCTCTCAAGGATAGCCCCGTTCAACCAAGCATTTCTCAGAGAAGCTTCACTTAAATCAGCTTCGTCCAGAACGGCGCTACCCAGATTTGCTTCACTAAGATTAACTCCGCTGAGATTAACCCCACTTAATCTAGCTCGGCTCAAATCAAGCCCGTTGAAGTCCCTCTCCCCAGCAGCATATCGTCTTAGTAGTTCTGCTTCATCTATTCTCTCCATAACTTTGTATCCTAGAGTTTATTTACAATAATAACACAATGCTACAGCATTTTTATTCACAGAAAAACCATTAACTCAAAGGACGATCGTACTCAACGTCCTGTTTGGTCTTTGGAAGAAATAGAAAACCAGATCGGTTACAATTTATTCCCTCTTCTTCCTCAAGAAATAAAACAAGATATCAAAGATATCAAGTACATATTTCCAAGTCAAAACTCTATTAGAGATACTTGGGATAGCCTTCCTTGGAAATCAAATCCACCGCCACCTCCAGAAGACCCTACAGATCCAGAAGAGGAATCTGAGGAACTTGAGAGTGAATAATTGATAGAGGTTTTCCGATGAGTGTAATCTACTAAAAAACCAGGCTTCTCCAAGAAGCCTGATTTTTTATCCCCACTTTGTATTGTCTGGAACTGAAAACTTTTATATTAGCTCATTGGATTGTTCAGGCATACAATTATCATTGCGGATGCTACCATCAGGCATGATAGTCTTACATAAGATAGCTTCTTCAAACCCTTTCCCCATCAACCTAATCCTCTGTACCATCAAACTAGGCTCTGGTTGAACTCCCATCAGATTAGCATTACTGAGATTTGAGCCATCAAACCAAGTTTCGTCCATAATCGCACCACTGAGGTTTGCTCCAGTAAGATCAGAATTAGTAAACCCTGTTTGATGCAGCTTGGTGTTACTCAGATTTGTGCCAATTAGAGTCGCTTCAGAAAAACCAGCTTCACCGAGGTCTGCATCGCTGAGGTCGGCTCCAGTGAGGTTAGTATTTTCACAGTTGAGCCGAGATAAAAAACCATTTTTCAAATTAGCTCCACTAAGGTTGGCATCAGTCACGTCAGCATAGTGCAAATTTGCGTTTTCTAAGCAGGCATTATTTAGATTAGCTTTACTCAAGTCAGCCCCTTCCAACCAAGCTCCTTTCAAGTTAGCACCACTAAAATTAGCATTAATCAACTGTGCACCATCCAAGTGAGCCTCGCTCAACTTAGCATTGCTCAAGTTAGCGTCGCTCAAGTCAATACAATTCAAGTTAGCATTGCTCAAGTTAGCATAACTAAAGTTAGCATTAATCAAGTCAGCATAACTAAAGTTAGCATTAATCAAAATAGCATTGGCGAGATTGATATCAATGAGCTTTGCCTTGTTCAAATCGACACCGCTGAGGTCAACCCCAGCAAAGTCTCTTTCTCCACTGGCATACCGTTCGAGCAATTCTTCAGCGTTCATAAATTATCTAGTCAATTATTTTAACTTCTGAATTATAGTACAATTATCCTATGTTTTGCTAGTCCAATACGATCGCAATCAACCTCCTAGTCGCACTGGTGCGGTTAATTATCAAGGGGATATTTAACGCGGATTTGTATTAATTTATCTGACTCCAATTGAAACAAAAATATGATGAATATCTGTTTTTAGTAATGTTTAGCATTCCTCAAGCTGTACAATTATCATTTCGGATGGTTCCATCTGGCATGACAGTATTGCACAAAGTAGCGTCTTTAAATTTTCCGGTAAGATCGATAGTATTTGATTCAGCTTCGGGATCGGGTCTAGCTCCCATCAGACCGCACGATTTCTACCAGCCTAGTTTGAATTTACAATTACCTGGTTTTATTAGCACAAATTTCAGCGATTTCTACGAACCTAAAGTTCAGGTTTGGAATAATGTGACCTTTGCTGATAACTATTACCAGTCTGTAGGGTGCGTCGCTGCGAGATATTGGATATAACTTGCTGAACTACGGGTGGCGACGCACCCTACTTGCTCTATGATTTTCTAACAAATATTCCGACCGAGATTCAAGAAGCTATAAAAAACAGACCTCTTGCAGAAATCAGGCAATGGCTCAATACAGTGTAACTGTTCGCTGCAACAGAGGACTTCTATTGAGAAAGGAGAAAGTGCGAGTAGATGGTTCGGGAACGGAGAGTGTTTGGTTCTCACGTCAAACAGTTTCCGTCCGAATACTGCCATCGGGCATAATAGTTTCATAAAAGATAGTACCTTGACATCTGCCCATCTCAAAATTACGAGCACCTGTGAGATTGGCATAGCTGAGGTTAGCATTTTTAAGAGTAACTTCATCCATAATGGCATCTCTCAAGCTGGCGCGGCTGAGGTTCGCCTCTCTGAGAGAAGTTTGACAGAAAACAGCATGACTCAAGTCAGCACTCTCAAGATTAGCGCCTCGCATAACAGCCTCTTCGAGACGCGCGCCTCTCAAGTTAACCCTACTCAAGTCAGCACCCTCAAGGTTAGTACCTTCCAGGTTCGCAGCACTGAGGTCAGCTTCTCTGAAAATAGCACCCCTGAGATCCATTTCTGACAAATTCGCTCGAGTTAGCTTCAATCTGGTGAAATCTCTGCTGCCGGCATTATAGCGCCTGTTAAATTCTTGAAAATCCATAATAACTTTCCTATTGTCTCCCTTTAAAGAAATACGACGCATCCCGTTTCTGATTTTTGGTCTATAGTTATGTAGGGTGCGTCGCTGTTCTATGGTTCAATGGAATTTGCAGATTGACGGGTGGCGACGCACCTTACTTACAACTTGATTGTGTGTACCGCATATAAATGGAATATGCTGTATTACGCAAAGTCAGGACTTACGCGATCGCCGTTTCCTTACAATTAATCGGGCGATAGTTACATCTGGTGCGATCGCGATCGCGCCCAAGCCCGCAAGCTACGATTATTTTGCGGCGCAAGAAACGGCATTGCCGTGTCCTCCGTTGCTTCACAGTCAACAGTCAACAGTCAACCGCCAACAATCAAATGACTAAAACTGAGGTTTTGCCGCCACCCCCTCGCACAAACGCCGATCGCGCGAGCTCACATTAGGATTAGTCCTGAGATAATCACCAACCCAATCGCAGCCCCTCACCAGCAAATCATCAAGATCCAAATTCCACAAAATCACCCGGTTGTCACGCCCCGCAGAAGCCAGAACCTTCCCATCCGGGCTAAAACTCACGCTCATCACACTATCCCTGTGGCCCGTCAAAGTTTTCAGCAAAGTCCCGCTGCGGCTCCACAACTTCACCTTGCGATCGTAACTGCCCGAAGCAACCAACAAACCGTCCGGGCTAAAACTCACGCTAGTCACGCTGTCGCTAGAACCCTTAAGCAGCGTCGCCACCAAAGTCCCGTCCACCTTCCACAGCTTCACCGAATTATCGTAACCGGCCGAAGCCAGCATTTTGCCATCAGGGCTAAAAGCAACCCCCAAATTTTAGATAATGAATTAGTAATTTAATTGAATACCTAGCATTTTTTCACACTTAGAATAACAAAGAGTTTTGCTTCAAACATAAACTTTTTAATTCTCCTGATTTGAAAAAATACGATACTTTCCCCAAACTAATTTAGGTTCGGTATAGAAACTTCTTGTGCGTAATTCACTATCAAATCTTAAGTATGCGATCGCCCGCAAAATGATATAATAAAATTTAAAGAACAAAGAGGTTGCAGGATGAATGTCAGCAAGCCAGAGTTATACCTCATTATCGAAGCAGATGAAGATGGCTATTATGTCGGAGAAGTCCCGCAGATCAAAGCCTGTTACAGTCAAAGAAAACTATTGATGAGTTGATTTCCAATATCAAAGAACTTATTGCACTTTGTTTACAAAAAGAGGGCGATCAAAAATTACCTGAGTTTGTAGGCATTCAAAAAGTGATAATTTAATAATACACCAAAAATCTGCGTAAATCATGTATAGCAACCAATACCAAATTTCCGAACATCAATCAAAATCTCTGTCTTCTCTCTTCCTCTGTGTCCTCTGCGCCCTCTGCGGTTAAAAAAATCTTTATTTCATAAATAAAACAACATCAACTTGGATTTAATTATGACATCCCAGCAATCAGATATCAATGACAGCAACCCCGAACTCTGCGATTTAATCTGCGAAAAAATTGCAGCGACTCCGCAGCAGCGCATTACCTTTGCGGAATATATGGATTTGGTACTATATCACCCGCAGTATGGTTATTATAATGGCGATCGACCGCCGATCGGCAAACAAGGCGATTTTATCACATCACCTCACTGGAGTGCTGATTTTGCCGAAGTTTTGGGCGAGCAATTTGTGGAAATGTGGGAAATTCTCGGCAAACCTCATCCTTTTACTATCGTAGAAATGGGTGCTGGGCGGGGAACATTTGCCGTACATTTGCTGCAATACCTGCAACGGCAATATCCCGATTTATTTAAAATTTTAGAATACATTATTGTAGAAATTTCCCCTGTTTTGCTTGCACAACAGCAGCAACAATTAGCAAAATTTAAAACCGTCAAGTGGTGCAATTGGGATGAAATAGCTAATAACTCTATCGTCGGCTGCTTTTTTTCTAACGAATTAGTCGATGCTTTCCCAGTGCATCAATTTGTTGTAAAAGAAGGGCAAATTAGGGAAATTTACGTTGCCGCCGATGAAAAACAAAACAAAGAATCTGGAAGCAAGTTTATTGAATTATGCGGCGAAATTTCTAACCATAAAATTGCCGAATATTTTGATTTAGTCGGAATAGATTTGTCTGCTGCTGTATATGCAGATGGTTATCGCAGCGAAGTCAATTTAGCAGCTTTGGACTGGATTAAAACAGTTGCTGAAAAGTTGCAGCGGGGATATTTGTTGACGATTGATTACGGCCATCCGGCGCACCGCTATTACAATCCGAGGCGCAGCGAGGGGACGCTACAGTGTTATTACCGCCACCGATATCACAACAATCCTTATATTAATGTGGGGCGGCAGGATTTAACGGCTCATGTTAATTTTACGGCGCTGGAAAAGCAGGGTGAATTGTACGGTTTGGAGGTAATGGGTTTGACTCAGCAGGCTTTGTTTTTGATGGCGTTGGGTTTGGGCGATCGCCTTGCTTCTTTGTCCACAAAGGATGCGGAAGTGTTGGATTTGACAACGTTTTTGCGGCGCAGGGAGGCTTTGCATAGAGCGATCGATCCGATGGGTTTGGGGGGTTTTGGGGTTTTGGTGCAGTCTAAGGGCTTGAGGGAGGAGGAAAAGGGGAGAATTTTGAAGGGTTTGATGGTGCCTGATTGATTATTTTAGATTGATGATTAACTAATTTAAGAGTTGAGATTTTTTTAACCGCAGATGAACGCTGATTAACGCTGATGTAATTTTGATTGATTCTGTATCTACCCAAATTATTGTCATGCAATCAATACCGGATGATTGAGTTTGCGCGAAGCATACAAAAGAGATGGTCTCCTATCCTCTGCTTCAAGATCGGGTATTTTAATTATACCGCACTTTAAAATTAACTGTAAACTCTGCTAGGATAGCTCTAATTCAGCCGATTTTAATCGTTCTTGAATAGACATCCCCTGCAACTTTTGACTTATTTCATATAAATTAACTTGCGGATAATCCCCCTTAAATAGCGGAATTAAAGACTCGACTACAGCAGCAATTCCCTGCGGCGGTACTGCATTCCCAATCTGTCGCCGCACTTCAGTGGTAGAACCTTCAAAAACAAAATTATCGGGAAATGTTTGCAATCTTGCTCTTTCGCGATTTGTCAAAGAACGCGGTTCTAAATAATGATAACCCCAAGTTCCGCCACCGCCACCAGCAATAATTGTCGATGATGGTTTATCGGGGTGAATTCGCCGATAAACGTGGCTGATCATGCCTTTGACATAGTATGGACTGTCCTTGGGAATATCAGAAAAATTGCCTCCCGGTTTAATTCGATTTAAAATTTCAACGGTTCGGGTATGAATTTTATGATGTTTGTTATTGTCAATAACAGTTTCTACATTTTTGAGTGCTTCGCCCGCAGTTCGATAAGGATTTTTGCGATTTATACCGTATTTTGGCTGAGGATGCACAAAGTTAAATCCTGTATCCATCCGAATGCCAACTAATAATACTCTTTGCCGAAATTGCGGCACTCCGTAATCGGCAAAGTTGTAAAGTTTAGGTTTAACTAAGTAACCTGGTGCGATACTTTCAAAGTCGGAAATTATTTGTTTGATTGCTTGATAATTATTGGCGCTTAATAAACCTTTGACATTTTCTGCGACAAAAGCTTTGGGCTTTTTCTTGTTGACAAAATCTAGAAAATATGTGTATAAATTGCCTCTGGTTCCTTCAAGGCCGGGGCGCTTCCAAATTAGGGAGAAATCTTGACAGGGGAACCCTCCTATACATATTTCAGCTTCGGGAACTTGTGCAATGTCTATATTTTCTATGCTGTCGTTGATGATGACATCGGCGATGTTTCGGCTGAATGTTTTGCAGGCGTATTGATTGGAGTCGATCGCCCAAACTACCTCAAATCCGGCTTGGTGGAATGGCAAATCCATGCCGCCGCAACCAGAAAATAAGGATATGAGTTGCGGTTTTGTTGTCCAGGCGATCGGCTGGAGACGTTCGATTAACATAGGAGTGTAAAGTTAGCCAAGGGCGGGCGGGATGCCCGCACTACAAGAGTGCGATCGTACCACAACACGATCGCATTCGACCGATCGGCTAATATTTCACTCTTCGTCATCTAACTCAATCCCGGCTTGACGCAGTTTTTCGGCCAATCTTTCAGCGCGGAGTTTTTCGCGATCGCCCCGTTGTCGTTCTTGCTCAGCCCGCTCCTCCGACCACAGCAATAACTCGCCTTCGGCATTCCACCACCTCAGCCAACAGCCTGTTCTCCCTTCGTGGCTACCTTCCCAAATACCCAAAAACAAGTTTAATCCAGGTATCCAAAAACGTCCGTTATCATCTGGTTTTTCTAGTTGATAACGCTCCGATTCTAAAGCGTAAACTTCTAAATGAGCGGTAGTTGCTCGAAAAATAACGTACCTGGGGACTTTGATTACTTGCTCGTAAAAATACCACTTTCCCACCCGCGAGGTAAACTCAACAGAGTATTCTTCCCCGTAGGTTTCTGAGAGGAATTCCATCACGATTTGCGGGATGGTTCCTTCGGTGTGCGGCGTGTAACTGCGGCGGACTTGCGAGACATTTTTGGGATTGACGGGTTTTACGTACATCCAATCGGGTGCTTTGCAGATAATGCGCTGTTCGTCACTGGTGGAGGATGGGAAACTAATTCCGGCACACAAGGCAAAGTTGGAAACTATTAAGGCATCCCGCATTAATTCAGGAAATGCTGTTAGCGGTTGGCGCAAAGCGGAGGCTAATAATGGTTGGCTTTCGTCTTCCACGGGGTCATCTGGTAGTTGAAAATCTTCTGGGAGTAGCGGCCAGGTGATTGTGAGTTTTGTTTCAGGGTTTTTAGTTGCTACAGACATAGTTTATCAGATATTGTAGGGGTTGATTTTTTTATTATATCTTTTGGTTTTGGGGATTAATGTTAATTGCCGCTTTTTGTAGGGACACGGTGCCATCCCCATTAGTGTTAATTTAAGACTAAAAGCATTGATAGTTCTCGCCGATCGCTTAGTCTCGATCCCCCTAAATCCCCCTTAATAAGGGGGACTTTGAACGCTCCTATTCCGCCCTTAAGAAGGGGGATTAGGGGGCTCGCCCTACACAGCTTTTATTTTCTGTTCGAGCTCCTCTGTCATTGCTAACAGTTCCGATTGGGCGATCGCACTTTGTTCGCCACTCGCCAACCACTTCAATTGTACAGTCTCATTTTCAGCTTCCGCATCACCCAAAACCAAACACCCAACAGCACCGCTTCTGTCGGCTCTTTTAAACTGTTTTCCGAACGCACTGCCGCTCAAATCTATCTCGACACTAAACCCAGCACCCCGCAATTTTTGAGCTAACAAGATTGATTGCTGTTCGGCTTTATCGCCCCTAGATACCAAATAGAAATCTAACTTCGGCGCGGGTAAAGGTTGCAACTTTTGCAACAGGATAATCAACCGTTCTACACCCATCGCCCAACCAACTGCTGCGGTATCCGGGCCGCCCAATTCCTTGACTAAACCGTCGTAGCGGCCGCCTCCGCAAACTGTTGCTTGCGCTCCCAAATCGTCGGATATAATTTCAAAAGCGGTGTAGGTATAGTAATCTAAACCGCGCACCAATCTGGGATTTAACTGATAGCTAATTCCTAAATTTGTGAGCATTTGCTGCACTTGCTCGAAGTGCTCTCGCGATTCGTCACCCAAATATTCTAAAATACTCGGCGCGCCCTTAACAATTTCTTGAGTGCGCTGATTTTTGCTGTCCAAAATCCGCAGCGGATTGCGAGTCAAACGGTCTTGGGAATCCGCGTCTAATTCCTCTTTGTACGGTGTAAAATAATCGATCAATGCTTGGCGATAATTTTGTCTGTCTTGCTTGTTTCCGACAGAATTGATATCGAGGCGCAAATTGGTTAAACCGATCGCTTGCAGGATGTCGCAGGCGATCGCAATTACCTCCACATCCGCCCGTGGATTCGCACTCCCCAACACTTCCACGCCAATTTGATTGAATTGCCGCTGTCTGCCTTCTTGGGCGCGTTCGTAGCGAAACATCGGCCCCGTATACCACAGGCGCTGCACGTCTCCAGCGGCGTACAAACTGTTTTGAATAAAAGAGCGCACTACTCCGGCGGTGCCTTCCGGGCGCAAAGTAGTCGATCGATCGCCCTTATCTTTAAAAGTGTACATTTCTTTGCCCACAACATCGGTAGCTTCGCCGATGCCGCGTTCAAATAAAGATGTTTGTTCAAAAATAGGCGTGCGAATTTCTCGATAAGCTGCTTTTTGCAATATTGTTCTAGCGACTGCTTCTATGTTTTGCCAATATTGAATTTCTGCGGGCAAAATATCCCGCGTTCCCGGTAAAGTTTTAATTGCACTCATTTTTTTTAGTCAGTTGTCAGTTGGCAGTTGGCAGTTGGCAGTTGTTAGTTGGCAGTTGGCAGTTGGCAGTTGTTAGTTGTTAGTTGGCAGTTGTTAGTTGTCATTAGTCATTGGTCATTAGTCGTTGGTCGTTGGTCATTGCTCGTAGGAAATTTACAAAACTGACGCATCCAAATCTAAGAAATCTGGTTTCTAACATTCTATTGTTCAGGATTGCTCCATTTAGATTGGAATGATATTGTAGTATTGTTCCCGCTCTATCTGTACAAGCTATTGGAGCTTTATACAGCACTACTAATACAATATTTAAACTGAGATGCTCCCGTTAATAACTTCTATATTCGTTAGTTCTATGTCCTTAACTTTTAGCTAGTGACTAATGACTAATGACTAATGACTACTGACAACTAACAACTGACTACTGACAACTAACAACTGACTACTGACTACTGACTTAATAATTCCCAAGCTCCGTAACGATCGCCATAATAAGCCAAAATGCGATCGACCCGCTGGCGATCGACCAAATCGAAGCCTTCAGGATACTGTATCCACAAACCTCCTATTTGGCTGTCGCTGTAATCAAACCGCTGCGACTGCTGCGGAATTAAACCGATTTCCACCCCTTCAACTTGACGCAAATGGGCTGCTACTTCGCGATATACCGTCAGCGGCAATCCCGGCGATTGAATTTGATAGCGGAGTTGTTTTTCTTGTGCCGTTTGCATCATTTTTTTGCCTGTCCCCAACCACAATCCCTATTTAAGATACTTCTTTATCGATCGGCCCCGGTAGAGGGCAGCAGTTAATATTCTCCATACATACCTTCCCCCACTGCAAGGCCCAGCGCACCAGCGAAACTCGATTGTCAGCGGGCGTCTTGTTCAAGATATTGCTAATGTGGTTGTCAACAGTACGCTTGCTAATCTCTAACTTTTCAGCGATTTTCTCATTGGTCAATCCCGCCGCTACTAACTCTACCACTTGCAATTCTCTGTCCGAAAGGGTGACAGGGGTGCTGGAGACGCTCCCGTTCATAAATTTTTCCTATGTCTGCATATTTACCTATATACAATTCTAGAGGATGAGCGATCGAGTATGAAGAGAAAATTAAATCTGCTGCGGCTGCTTTTTCGCAGTGCAAGCACCAACTCGCTTGCAGTGTCGCGGCTTCGTGGAAAAGAAGGCGCGACACTGCAAGACGCACCAGCAGCAGGCGCGCGGGGTGGCGGATGCTAGCTTTACCTGAATGCACCTGAAATCCGGGCCCAAAAACCCGGAGATGTTGGTACGTAAAACTGCTGATACGCCCGCACTGCACTTGTGCGTTGAGCGTGTAACTGCCGGTATCAGCAAGTCTGATATTATAGGGAGCAGCGATTAAAAAAATAGCTGATACCATTTTTCTGACCTATGTGGTATAGATGAAGTTTTAGCTCCCCCCCTTAATAAGGGGGGGTTGGGGGGGGTAATATCTAG
>NZ_JBARVX010000256.1:0-12623 GCF_049646505.1 Microcoleus sp. | reverse complement strand
TTAACAGTTAACAGTTAACATCGTATATGAGTGCAACCGGAATTGATATAATACTTTGATTTTAGCTTAGGTAGTTTTGGAACTAGGTCAAAAGTCTCTACCTAGAGGAAGATGCTGCGCGCGATCGGCATAACTGCAATTTACACCCCTTGGGAGATGTTAACGCAGGCACATTTTTCGTTCAATATTAAGAATTAGAGTCAGCAAAAAATTTAGAAATACTACAGAGGTTTTATGAGTATCGACAAACCGGGCAAAGATATGGAACGCACTGCCAATCCGGGCGATCGCATTTCCGACAAACCGCAAACCATCGAAGAAAAAGCCCAGCAACTGGCGGTAGATCACGTGCCAGACATCACGGGAGACACAGTTACAGTTCCAACTTATTTCATTGTAGAAGAACCAGACGGGGAAAAGAAAGCCCTGCACCACGTCAAAGATGCCGAGGAAATTTCTGACGTAGTTCGGCAGATCCGCGTTGACGAAAATGGCGATCGGATTATGGATTAACTTCAATCCCATAAAAACGGGTTTGTCGTACAAAAGTTATCTGTAAAAATCATGGAAACAAATCAAACAAATAGTACACCTTATCCCAATATTCCGCCGATTCTCGAAAGCAATGACGCAGAGTATCGCGATGCCGGGATTACCAGTACAGTTTCAGTTGCGGGCCATCCCCTCCACCCAGTGCTGATCGTGTTTCCGATCGCCTTTTTAGTCGGAGCCGCCGGCACGGATATCGGTTATTGGCTGACAAGCGATCCGTTTTGGGCGAGAGCTTCGGTTTGGCTGATCGGTTGCGGTTTTGGTGCGGGGATTTTGGCTGGAATCACGGGCTTTTTAGATTTTGCGAGAATTAAAAGAGTGCGCGATCGCAGTGCCGGTTGGTTGCACATGGGCGGCAATGTGGCGGCTCTCGTACTTTCGCTGATTAACCTGCTGTTGCGACAGGGAAATCCGGCCCAGCCGATCGTCTATACAGGTTTAGCATTGTCCGTCGTCGTTGCTTCCTTGCTGGGCGTTACAGGCTGGTTCGGCGGCGAACTAAGTTTTCGTCACAAAGTCGGTGTCATCGGCCCTACCAGTCAAAATATGTAGGTTTCCAACCGTTTGTAGTAGGGACTTGATTCCCTCTTTATTCGTGGAGAATTTAGGATTGAAGTTCTGACTGCAAACTTAAAGATTGTCCCAGCCAATGGAGATAAGCCTCGCTGCCAGCGATAATCGGAATAGCAATAATTTCGGGAACTTCATAGGAATGAAGTTCCTGAACTTTTGTTTTTAAAGCCTCAAATTTAGCCAAATCAGTTTTAATCACCAACTGCCACTCCGCCTCGGAATGAATCTCGCCTTGCCAACTATAAACAGAGCGAATTGGTGACAAACTCACGCAAGCAGCTAGCTTGTTTTCGACGAGAGATTTAGCGAGATTTTCCGCTTCCGCCTCCGATGCAGCAGTTACCAGCACCAACCCGAAGTTAACTGTCATAGTGATGTTAGATTAATTTGATAAAGTAGCGCTAGATATAACCCCCCCAACCCCCCCTTGGTAAGGGGGGGCTTCAGACTTCATCAATAGCATATCTTTAGAAAAATGGTATTAGATTAATTTGAATAGAAAAGCTCGATCGCATTCCCAGTCTGGAAACAGGACTGCCCTGTCGGCCACAGATATCTGCCATTTTTAATAACTTATTCGTTCCCAGGCTCTAGCCTGGGCACCAGTTAAATACCAGTTAAATTATCTGCGTAAATCTGCGTAAATCTGCCTTACATCTGCGGTAAGCAGAGCGCTCCCGTGATTTATGGAATTGCTCGTATAATATAACCAACAATTTCCCAATTCCCAACTACCAACTACCAATTTTAAATTTCCGCAACTTCCCAAGAATTGACTCTGCACACCCCAGCTAAGGAAAAATAGCGCCTAGTCGATTCCGGCAAAATAGCTCCCGCCAACAAAGCATTATCTAAATTAGCTCCTATTAAAGTCGCATCGCTCAAATCTGCTGCCATCAAATCAGCTTGACACAACTTTGCCCAATTCAGATTTGCCCCGATCAAACAACTTCCTCTAAACTTAGCCCCAGTTAAGTTTGCACCAGCCAATTTAACGCCCCGCAACTGAGACGCGCTGAAATTTGCACCCGCCAAATTCGAGCCTTCCAAATTAGCTCCCATCAGTTTAGCTTCGCTCACATTCACACCGCTCAAATCTGCACCCGAAAGATTCACGCCTGTCAACTGCGCTCGCCGCAGACTGACTCCGGTTAATTGAGCTCCAAAAAGTTTTGCACTGTTGAGCTTTGCACCGTAGAGGTTTGCCCATTTAAAATTAGCTCCAGTCAGATTCGCACCCAGGAAGTTCACTAATTGCAAGTCAGCGCTGGATAAATTGGCATTCCACAACACAGCACTCCGCAGGTTTGCGCTACTTAAGGTTGCGCCGCTCAAATTAACTCTCGGCAATTTGGCTTTTACCAAAAAAGCTCCGCTCAAATTAGCTTTTGTCAAATCTGCGCCTGAGAGTTGGGTTTCGCCCATTTTGGCAAAACTCAGATTTGTTCTGTGCATTTGTGCGCCTTTGAGGGTTGCTTTGGTGAGAAACGCTCTGCTGAGGTTCGCCCCGGCAAGGTTCGCCCGCGAAAGGTTGACTCCGATTAAGATGGCTCCGCTGAGGTTTGCCCCGCCCAAATCGGCTCCAGCAAAGTCTCTTTGTCCGTTTTCGTAATTATTGAGCAGTTCGCTAACTTTCATAGGGCTTGATACCTTCTCTGATTTGGGGGGGGCGATGGAGAAATCTTAACTAGGAGGTTGTTTCAGAAATGGAACTGTGTGAGAAATTAGACTGTTTCAGCGTTTGCCTCAAACTTTATAACTTCTGTTAACATCAGTTTCTGTTTAAACAGGATCTCTTAATAAAGATTTTATATTGTTCTCGCGGTAGCGATCGCCCTTTCGGTACTTTTGACTTAAAAGTTAATGTTTCTTGACAAAAACAGTCATTCCTTAACGATCGGGATTAATCCGCAAATTTAGGCGCACCGTACCCTGGAGCCCTGCCGGCGGTTGCCAGGAAATCAAGGCTTTTTTGAGAGTCTCTAGAGCCTCTGTTGATTGCAGCGTCGAGCTTCCAGAGTCAATCGCCACTTTCTGTACGCGGCCGTTTTGTACCGACAGCTCCCACACCGTCTCGCCGCTAACCCCCGCCGGGAGATTAACAGATTGCAAGTATTGAGTCAGAGCAGCGCGACTCGCGGAATCCAACCCTTGGGCACTGACTACTTGCAAGCGAGAAGTCAAAGGCTTCGGCGCGGGCGGCGGCGGTGCTGGTTCGGCGTAACGGGCTCGCTGCGCGACACCAGGAGCTGGAGCAATCGGTGCAAAACCGCGAGTGGGGGTAATACTGCGAACCCCGCCCCTAGTTTGCTCGTCCTTCTGGGAATCAAAAATACCTTCATAGCTGACACCCTGCGGCAATTCCACAGGCACTTGCACGAGACGGCGCGATCCATCTGGTTCGACTCGCACTTCTTCGCTCACAGCTACAAAAGCAGTGTATTCCGACAGCAAGCGATAAGTTAGAGCAGTATTAGTCACGGCTTCTACCAGAGATTCAGTAGCGCCGCCAAACATTTGATTCATTAAACTTTTAATGCGCGATCGCCCCCAAAGTTGAGCCACCGCCGGATTGCCAAAATCTGTAACGCTTGCTGCGACTGAAGTTGACTCCCGCTGCCGCCCCGATTGAGCAAAATTCACAGGTAAAACCCGATCGTACACTTTGCCGCCGGCTTGAGTGCCGCGGATGCGGAGTTGGCCGTTAATTCGATCGCTCTTTTTGCCAAACAAAACCAGCGGTTGACTGGTAAATAAGTCCGGCGGGGCGATCGGATAAATCTCCGGTTTTTCCCCCACTCCTTCCCAACTAACTTGAATATTAGTCAATACCGGATTGTTAATTTGGCGAAAAAACTTTTCAGCAGCCGGTGCTGACGGTTCATCTTGACGAACTACTTGAGACGTACCTCTTCCCACTTCTGCCAAACGGTTGAGCAAAAACCGATTCACCGAACTGCCCACACCAAAACTATAAAGTCGATTTCCCGGTTTCAGACTCTGCTGCACCTGGGCGAGCACTTCATTTTCATTACCAATATAACCGTCAGTAATCAGTACAATACTCCGCAGAGTTCCTGTTTTTGTCGCCGGAAACTTCATCACAGTTTGAAAGCCGTTGAGCAGTTCTGTGCCCCCGTTAGCCTGCAAAGCATCGATATACTTAATTGCCATTTGTCGATTAGCTTCTGTATTCGCTAAAGGAGCTGTTGAAAGCGCTTTCGCAGTGTTGGCAAAATCAATAATAGTAAAAGTATCCTTGGGATTTAGCCCTTGAATGAAGCGGCGCATTAACTCCTTAGATTTTGCCAGCGGTTCGCCCTGCTGAGAACCGGAAGTATCCATCAAAAACACGACATCTTTCGGTACAATTTCATTAGGTTTATAGTTTAAGGCGGGAATCAAATAAGTAGCAAAATGACCGCCCCGCTGGTCGGATTGAGTCAGGACTGTTGCTTGAGTATTTTCGCCTGCTACTCGATAGCGCAGAATTAAATCTTTATTGGGAATTGTGTCAGAGTCAGCTAATTTGACGCGAACAATGTTGCCGCTGCGATCAGTGGTAATTTGATGGGAAGTAGAGCGGACATCGCCGATCGCAACTCCAGCATCTATTTCTACCTCCACAGAGATATCGTGACCAGATCGCGTGCCCGGAGGCAAAACAGGCGGGTTAATGCGATCGGGATCGGTATTAACCCCCCCCTGCCCCCCCCTTGCTAAGGGGGAGGATAGAGCATCGCCCCCCCTTGCTAAGGGGCGGGATAGAGCATCGCCCCCCCTTGCTAAGGGGGGGTTGGGGGGGGTCGTATTTCGCGAAACGTAGCGCGGCCCAACCACCGTGGGAAACACAAATTCGTAATCGCCGCCGACAAACTTCAGACTTTCGGTGTAGCGAATCGTAACTTCAATTTTTTCTCCCGGTTTGATATTAGCCAGAGACTGAGTAAAAATATTAGATCGTTCTTGTTCCAACAAACCCGCAGTCCGGCCTTCTTGGCGAGCTTTTTGGTAAATTTCCAAAGCTTCATCGCGCCGTTTGATATCACCTTTAATAATGCGATCGCCGATTTTAATTTCCATGTCATCCACCGCCTCTTCGTCGGGTAGAGGAAAGACATAAACAGCTTCTAAAGATTCGGGAAAGGGATTTTCAAACTTCTGAACAACTTCGACGCGGGAAATGTTGCCGGCAATTTTGGCTTTAACTTCAGTTTTTTTGAGAGGAAATACTTGTTCTCGCGCAGTATTTTGGGTTTTGACGAACAAACCGCCGACATGACAGCGATTTTCGGGCGATCGGGCACCACTGCAACTAACATCGTTACTAGCAAGGATTTTCGGCGTTACAGACGAGTGATTTTGCCCCAAGGCGTTGGCTTGGGCCGCGTTTGGAGCTAGCCACACGCCGCACTCGTTAGCGAAGCCCTCGAAGAGGATCGCGGCGAGCAATGCGACACCAGCAGAAAACAACTGTTGAGGGGACAGAACGCAGACAAACTTCATAGCTATTTATCATCAGATTTGAGGTGCTCTGTCTACCATGACCTTAGCATTGGCGAAACGTTCCTGAGTTAAGTTTCGCCCAAAAATGACTGAGGGCCAGGGTCGATTTGAGATTTGAGATTGATTTGACAGGCGGTTGGGGGCTGGCATCGGTATTCGAGTCAGTTGGGCGATCGTCGGCGAACCCAACCTACAAAATTGTATAATAGTTAGATAATTAAATAATTCTCACATCAACCTCTCCACCTCTAATAAATTGAAAAAACCATGAATTTTATCAATCCTAAAACCGACTTTGCCTTTAAAAAAATCTTCGGCTCTGCTGACAGCAAAGACATTTTGATTAGCTTTTTAAATGCCATTCTCTACGAAGCACAGCCAGTTATCGAAGACTTAGAAATTCTCGACCCTTACTTAGCTCCAAAAATTAAAGGAGTCAAAGATACTTACTTGGATGTCAAAGCCAAGATCGGCGGCAGCAAAACTGTAATTATTGAAATGCAGGTATTGAACGTAGAATCTTTTGAAAAGCGGATTTTGTACAATGCTACCAAAGCTTATTCAGTGCAGTTAAAAAGCGGAGAAAACTACAGTTTATTAAATCCCGTGATTGCCTTGACGATTACAGATTTCCCAATGTTCGAGCATCTAGAAACAGTAATTTCGCGATTTTGTATCAAAGAGAAAAACAATCTCGTCGATTATTTGGCAGATGAATTAGAATTTGTCTTTGTTGAGTTGCCCAAGTTTGACAAGACTTTAGAAGAATTAGAGACGCTGACAGACAAGTGGATATATTTCATGAAAACCGCTCGGACGTTAAGGTCTGTGCCGGAAGAGTTGGGAAATGTACCGGAAATCCGCAAAGCTTTTGCAATTGCCAATGAAGCAAATCTCGATCCTGATGAATTGGAAGATTTAGAAAGGCGAGAAATTTTTATTCAAGACCAGCGCGGTGCAATTAGCAAAGCTACCAGAATCGGTATCGAACAAGGCATCGAACAAGGTATCGAACAAGGTATCGAACAAGGTATCGAACAAGGTATAAAACAAGGAAAGTTGGAGTTGGTTTTGTCGCTGTTGGAGTCCCGTGTCGGCCCGCTGTCGCCGGAGATGCAAACTCGCATCAATCAGTTATCTACGGAGCAATTAGATGATTTAGGGAAGGCAGTTTTAGAGTTGGCTAATGTGTCAGATTTGAGCGATCGGTTGCAGAGATTATAGCAATTATTAATGATTGGGATCGAAAACTTAATAACTTAAACACCTCCTACAGCAATCCTAAATCATTTGTGAATTTCTTACTCCCTCCCCGCGAGTTCGGGGAGGGTTGGGGTGGGGTAAAAATATTTACGACTCCTGCAAGGATTGCTATACAGTCCTTTCTCCTGTAAGTTTCAAGATCGAAGGAGGCAGAGCCTCGCCCCAGAAGCATTACCAGGCTCTTCCTGGTAACGAGCAATTAAACGAATCGCACACCGGAATTGATATGAAATCTGTGTTGGGGGCAATCCCCCTGCGGTTTTCGCCCCTCTGAATTAGGGTGCGGCTTCGGCGCGAGCTCGGCCGGAGGGGGTTGGGACTTGGGGCGCTACCCGCCTAGAAAGATTGTGAGTTTTCAAGTTGGCGTGACTCTGGGGGCGGTGGGGTGCATCTGGGATTTTGTAAAAAGCATTTTTTGTGTGAGTGCGATCGTCCTGGCGCAGTTATAATTAACACTCGACCTATTGCCCGATCGCACTACAAACGCTGGCCTACAGATGCACTCAGCCCGATCGAGCTCGTCGGTTCACTCGTCGCTTCCCCACCCGCAGTTGAAAAATGCTCGTACACTCGCGGACAATTTTTGATTTTAACTCTTAGAGTTGAGTGTTACCTTCTTAACTGAGAAACATCTAAAATCGAAAATCCTATGAGCAAATTTGTGTTTGTGACCGGCGGCGTGGTTTCCAGTATCGGGAAGGGAATTGTCGCTTCTTCCCTCGGTCGCTTATTGAAGTCGCGGGACTACTCGGTCTCGATTTTGAAGCTAGACCCCTATATTAACGTTGACCCCGGCACTCTCAGCCCGTTTCAGCACGGAGAAGTCTTTGTCACCGAAGACGGTGCGGAAACAGACCTGGATTTGGGGCATTACGAGCGTTTTACCGATACCTCCATGTCTCGCCTCAACAGCGTTACCACGGGTTCCATTTATCAAGCTGTGATTAATAAGGAACGCCGCGGCGAGTATCAGGGGAGCACGGTGCAGGTGATTCCCCACATCACTAACGAGATTAAAGAGCGCATTCACCGAGTCGCAAAAAATACTAATCCCGATGTGGTGATTACGGAAATCGGCGGCACGGTGGGAGATATTGAATCTTTGCCGTTTTTGGAGGCGATTCGCCAGTTTCGCAAGGATGTCGGGCGGCAAAATGTTTTGTATATGCACGTAACGCTGATACCTTGGATTCCTTCGGCTGGAGAGATGAAAACTAAGCCGACTCAGCACTCGGTTAAGGAGTTGCGGTCGATCGGCATTCAACCAGATATTCTAGTCTGTAGGTCCGATCGGCCTTTACCTTTGGGTCTCAAACAAAAATTGTCGGAATTCTGCAACGTACCGGAAGAATGCGTCATCACGGCTCAAGATGCCAAAAGTATCTACGAAGTGCCTCTAATGATGGAAGAAGAAGGTTTAGCAGAACAAACCATCAATTTGCTGCAACTCGAACAGCGGCCACCCGATTTGATCCAGTGGCAAACCTTAGTCAAGCGGCTTTACAGTCCCAGCCACAAGATTGATATTGCTTTGGTTGGCAAATACGTGCGCTTGAACGATGCTTATCTTTCTGTGGTGGAAGCTTTGCGGCACGCGGCAATTGCGATCGGCTGCGACCTAAATTTGCACTGGATTAACTCAGAAGATTTAGAATCGGGAAGCCTCGAAAACTATCTCAAAAATATCAACGGCATTCTTGTACCCGGAGGTTTTGGGATTCGGGGAGTCGATGGCAAAATAGCGGCGATCGAATATGCTAAACACCACAAAATACCTTTTTTGGGATTGTGTTTGGGGATGCAGTGTGCTGTAATTGAATGGGCGCGCAACACCGCCCAACTGAAGGATGCCAACAGCGCTGAATTTGACCCAAATACAGCAAATCCGATCATTAACTTATTGCCAGAACAGCAAGATGTCGTCAATTTGGGCGGTACGATGCGGTTGGGTTTGTATCCGTGTCGCGTCAACCCAGACACCCTCGCATTCAAACTTTATCAAAAAGAAGTGATTTACGAGCGGCACCGCCACCGGTACGAATTCAATAACTCCTACCGGAATCTTTTCTTAGAATCAGGTTATGCAGTCTCCGGGACATCTCCCGACGGCCGATTGGTAGAAATGATCGAATTGCCCAACCATCCTTTTTTCATCGCCTGTCAATTTCACCCCGAATTCCAATCTCGACCTAGCACCCCCCACCCCTTATTTCAGGGGTTTGTCCGGGCGGCGAGCATCCAGGGAAAGCAGGATGTTTTAGAAGCTGAGGCTCGCGACTTGGTGGCGGGGAAAGTTACCGGAAGCTAATCTGCTACGATGTGCGATCGATTAGTTTTGATATATTGAATGTCTGTAGGGCGGGCGAGTGCAGATTGTATTCAAATAGGGCGGATAGTCGATCGTACTCTCACCCGCCCAACCCAAAAATAGGATTCGATCGGGGTCTCATCTACCGGACATGATATCGAGCAGCATTCTCAACGACTCAAAAACCTCACCCCGACTTTAGCATAGGGATTGAGGGGCTATAGCAATCCTATAACTTTATAGCTGAGATTTCAAGGATGATAGCAGTTTCAAAACAGAATCCAACTGATGAAGCCCGCAGTGCTAACCCCAACAGTCATCATTCATGCCCAATCTAAAATTATTCAATGTAAAATCTAAAATCTCAAAGGTTATGAGTTGTCAAACTATCCTAAAATACCAGGAAACGCAGGTGGGAGGAGGGGTTTTGTGGCTTACTGGAGCAAACTTACTTATGAAAAAAATACATACATAATTGACCTTGACACTATTAGTGCTTTTTCTAGCGAACTGGATAACAAGCGGATCACATTTTGGCTGCCCAATAGCAGTCAGCCAATTATCCTGAATCCCCAAGGCAATCACGAGGCTTACAAACAAGTTTTAGATTACCTAAGAAAAACGATCGATCGCAATTCTAAAGGTTCGTGGATTAAAATCAAATATGACCGCAAGGAATTTGCGATCGATATGAGTAAAATTAGCTCTTTTACTTGCGAACAGAACGGCCGGCTAATTAGCTTTTTCCTGCCTGACAGCGCGACCAACATTATTCTCATGCGCGAAGGCAACTCGGAGGATTATCAAAAAATTCAAGAATACATCAAAACTACGACCGGGCAATCTCTGCCATGAAGAAGTCATTGGTTGTTAGTTGTTAGTTGTTATTTGTTATTTGTTAGTTGTTAGTTGGTAGGGGCGGTGCCCCCGTGCCCGCCCTCTTAGTTGTTAGTTGGCAGTTGTTAGTTGGCAGTTGTTAGTTGGCAGTTGTTAGTTGTTAGTTGTTAGTTGTTAGTTGTTATATCAAATCCTCTCTTCATCGGAATAACAAATAACAAATAACAGTTAACAAATAACAGTTAACAAATAACCAATAACAGTTAACAAATAACAGTTAACAAATAACAAATAACAAATAACAAATAACAAATAACAACTAACAACTAACAACTAACATCATGTATAAGTACAACCAAAATTGATATTAGTTATCAGTTATTAGTCATTAAAGCTAGCTGCCAAGCTAATTTTGCTGCGCCCACCATACCTGCTTGATTGCCCAATTGAGCAACCAATAGCTGCAAATCTTCGCGAGAAGTCGGCAGCACCCGCCGCTCAATTTCAGCTTGCACCGCAGGCAAGAAAAATTCTGCACCTGCACTAATTCCACCGCCGATAATAATAGCTTCCGGTGTTAAAACATAAATGAGACTTGCTAAACCGATACCGAGATAGCGCCCGTAATTTTGCCAGTATTCTAAAGCTTTGGCATCTCCAGACCGAGCTAAATTTGCTAATTCTAGGGGTTCCAAACCCGTTTCGCGGCGAATTGCTTGCACGGAAACGTATTGTTCTAAAGAACCGCGATTGCCGCTGTTGCACTCCGGGCCGTCGGGATCGATCGCAATTAATCCTAATTCTCCGGCCGCGCCGAGATGACCTGAAAATAGTTTGCCGTCTAGGATAACTGCACCGCCGACTCCTGTACCTAACGTTAGCAAAATGAGGTTTTTAAAATGCTTTCCCGCACCCAACCAAGCTTCTCCCAATCCGGCACAGTTGGCATCATTTGCTAATATTGTCGGCAGTCCGGTTTTGGCTTCCAACCAGTCAGCTAGGGGGACGTTATGCCAGTTTGTGAGGTTAATTGCTACTCTGGCCGTGCGGCCTGCTGCGTCTGCCGGGCCTGGCGTGCCAATGCCGATCGCACGTATTATATCTTCCCCCAGCCCTCCTTCAACAATGGGGCGAGTTTGAAGTTGAAAAATAGCATCGGCGATGGCGGCCAAAACGGCTTCAGGCGTTGCGGGTTGAGGAGTTGGGACTGTTAAGGATTGGTGGCAAATGCCGTCTTCGCTAAATCTGCCGAGTTTAATGGCGGTGCCGCCTAAGTCGATGCCGATTACTTGTGCCATGACGATTTAAGTTTGTATTGACGAGTTGAGCGATCGAAGTTTTATTTGAGTGGGTGAAAATTACCGACGGCAGCGGTGCTTAGGAATGAAAATTTAATAACTTAAACACCTCCTACATTCTTTTCTCTTGTAAGTTGACAGATAAAAGGAGGCAGAGCCTCCGGATCTGCATTACCAGGCAGAGCCTGGTAACGAGCAAGCACGAGCAACGAGCACAGGAGGCAGAGCCTCCGGATCTGCATTACCAGGCAGAGCCTGGTAACGAGCAACACGAGCAAAAATGATTCTTGTGGGATGGGCATCTTGCCCGTCCTAGTTATTTTTGCACAATATCATTGTTGTCTGGCGGGAGAGAAATTGCCTGGTTGTTTTAAGATGCGATCGCCTTTTGCCACCTGCTTCCAATTAACCCTCAGCCCCCTCAGCGCCGCTGCGATTCTCATCCCCAGAAAAACCCAAACCATCCCCAACAAACACCGCCTCAATCACCATCCCATATCCACCATCATTCTCAACCACCGGCAGCGGAAATCGCCTCAATATTTCCCGTCCAATCTCCCCGGCCACCTGCGACAATTCCCCGCTACCAATTCTACCCAACAATCCCAGCCTGCGCGCCAATTCCTGAAGCGAAGCCACCGCATCCGCAGCAGCAGTGCGATCGCCTTCGCCCTCTAACAATCGAGTTCCAAACCGTCGCAACCAACCCGCCAATTCACCATCTTTAAGGCGTTTTGCGATTAAGAAACCCGCGATATCCCCTCGACTCCAGCCGGCATTCACCCCTTCCAGAATTTCCATGAATTTCGACTCGTATTCCGCGTCTGTGAGAGTGGGGCGGATGGGGGTATTTTGGGGCGCGGTCGGTGCTGCTGTTCCGAATAGGCGCTGAATTAGTTGTTTGATGAATTGCCAAATTTTATCTAGCATTGATAGGGTTTAAATGGGTAGAATATTTTCTATTTTAGTCTGGTCGCTCTCAATATTTGATATTTTTTAGATGTCGATTTATAGCCTTTTTTAAGGGATTTTTAGGTGAGTTGGGGCGCGTTCATTTAACCTGCCTGCAACTTTTAAAGCAATTGGTGAACCCGCCCTAAAGGTTCAACATGAATAGTGCAATATCTCAGTTGAAACTGATATTAATTGTGGTCAATTCGTTAGAGAGTCGATGGCAGGGTGTCCCCCACCATCTCTCCTACAAAACCGGGAAGAGCGACTTTCACCGCACACGGCTCCTGAGTGATGTAATCCTGGTTATGGATACAGTATGATCGCATAATGAT
>NZ_JBARVX010000255.1:0-39103 GCF_049646505.1 Microcoleus sp. | reverse complement strand
AGCCTCCTGCGAAAATGGAGGCAGAGCCTCGCCTATCTGCGTTACCAGGCAGAGCCTGGTAACGAGTAGAATGAGTAAATCAGTTAGGATTGCTATATACAGGTTGGGGTTGGGCGGAGTGAAACGCAGGGTTCATTCTTCAACCCAACCTACGTATATAAATTTGTGTTAATACAGGCGGAACGTTTGTCATTTTTCATTATAAATACTTGTATTAAAATCTCAAATTATGCTTGAGTTTCTGCTTCAGTAACAATTGGCGGCCGCCGTTGAGAAAACAGTTCAAAAATTGGCAATTACCAACCGGGAAACAGTTCGGAAAAAGTCTAAACATCGGCATTTTTCAATACAATTGCTTTACTTTGTTGGCGATAAACTGTAACAGTTTCTAAGTCTTTGAGTGTCATCCTACTGATTATTCTTTTGCAGAAAAGGAGTTGCCGCAGCTACAGCTTTGGGCGGCATTGGGATTGTGGAACCGGAAACCTCCGCCCATCAAGTCTTCTGAATAATCCAAGGTGAGCTCGTTGAGATATTTTAAGTGCTGGGGGTCGATCGCAACTCGAACGCCTTCAGACTCGCATACAGCATCTTCCGGGCCTGGTGCAGCGTCAAATGCCATTGTATAAGACAAACCAGAACAGCCGAACGACTCCACGCCCAGACGAAATAAAGCATTGGGGTTGGAATGCTTTGACTTGAGGCGCTTTACTTCTGTGGCTGCTGTTTGAGTCAGATGAATCATTAATTTTATTGGGTTATTGGTTATTTGTTATTGGTTATTTGTTATTGGTTACTGGTTACTGGTTACTGGTTACTGGTTACTGGTTACTGATTGGTGCGAATAACAAACAACAAATAACAAACAACAAACAACAAATAACAAATAACAAATAACCAGTTAATCAGTTACTTGGCTTTTTCCGTGCGGGCGTAATCGTCTTGAAAGCGGATAATATCATCTTCTCCGAGATATTCGCCGTTTTGTACTTCAATTAAAATCAGGGGAATAACTCCTGGATTTTCCAAGCGGTGAGAAATGCACTGGGGAACGTAGGTAGATTGATTTGTAAACAAAACTTGTTCTGTTTCACCGCAAGTAACTTTTGCCGTACCGCAAACCACGATCCAGTGTTCGCTGCGGTGGTGGTGCATTTGCAGGCTGAGGCGGTGTCCGGGCTTAACTTCGATGCGCTTAATTTTATATCCAGGGCCTTCTTCTAGGGTGGTAAACGAGCCCCAAGGGCGCAATTCTGTAGCGGCTATTCCGTTGGATGCTGCTGATGCGTGCAGAGTAGATATTTGAGAAATTTCTTGAGTTTGAACCATGATTTTCACTCCTTGAGGATTGCTTGCTGAATCCTTTGGTAAACGACGTTGGGTTTTGAGGGCAGCTAATTTGTGGTTAAAATCGCAGCCCACCCGCGCGGACGAGTTAGCGAACTGTACAGTTTTACCGAGAAATCTTGTCAGCCCGATCGACCTGCCTTAACAACCATAGCAAAAGTACCCTAGCTGCTGTCACCCGGTATTCGATCGAATTTACCAATCTACATCAACTCTTCACAGAACTTATACCAATTTCATAAAGTAGCGCTAGATATTACCCCCCCAACCCCCCCTTATTAAGGGGGGGCTTCGGACTTCATCCATAGCACATCTTTATAAAAATGGTATTACTTACGCATTTCAACGTAATTGTGATTAGTCACGCAGTCAAGGCTACGTACATAATCTCACAATTGCTGTGGATTTAACAAGGGCGATCGCGCCCAGGCCCCGCAAGCTACGGCTTTTTTTACATCGAAGGACGGTTAACTCGAATCAATTTACCGTTCAAAGTATCCAGGGTATAAATAGCATCATCAATTCGCGTCGCCTGTCTTTCCCAGTTGTTATCTTGAGTACAAATAATAATACCAGCATGGTCGGGTTGCGATCGATGCAGTCGAATAAAATCCCCTCGATTCAGAGTCAAAACTGCTCGCTCATTACTCGCTGCAAAAGCCAATACATCCTCATCAGGAATTCCTAATCCTGCGTTTCCGGCTTCTTGAACTGTTAAAACATCGTGACCTAAAGGTCGCAGAAACTCAACTACTGGCAACGGATACTGTTCGTCTGCATAAATTCGTGCCATGTTTTAGGCTTCCTCATTTTCTTTAATTGCTAGTTCAATTTCGTCTGGGTAAGCATCAGCATAAGCCCAAGCATTGACTAAATCTGCAGCAGTCAAATGGGGATAGCACTTAAAAAGTTCAGCATCGCTGCATCCGAGACGGCGATAACCCACAAGTACCCAAACTGGTATGCGAGTATTGCCAACACAGGCATCGCCGCCACACACGCCGGGAGTCTTTTTAATCCCTATAGCACCAGTGCTTAAGGTTTGAAGTAAAATTTCTATAGCCGCTGCTTTATCGGCTGAATTTAAGGAGGCTAGATCGATTTTTAATTCGGTGAGTGTCATAGTTTATTCCTATTCGTTGGGGAATATATGTTTAATATTTTAGCTTAAATCTAGATTTGGCGATGGCATTGGACTCGGCAAGGTACGGTTTTTTTTACCTCGGCGGTCGAATTACTCGAATCAATTTACCTCTGAGATTTTCGACTGTAGAAATAGCTTCATTAATGAGTGTAGCTTGTCTCTCTGTATTCAAATCTTCTTTGCAAATAATGATACCATTGTGGTCAGGTTGCAAACGATGCAGGTGTCTAAAATCATCCCAATTGCGCGTCAAAACGGCTCGGTTGTGGCTAATAGCAAAAGCTAATACATCTTCATCAGGAATCCCCAGTCCACCATTTCCAGCTTCCTGCACTGTCAAAACATCGTGACCAAAAGTTCGCAGTAATTCCACGATTACCAGTGGAAAATTTTCATCTGCATAAAGACGCATCATTTGTTAATCTTCCTCATTTCTAGCGATCGCAGCTTCAATTTCCTCTGGGTGTGCCTCAGCATAAGCCCAAGCATTCGCCAAATCCGCTGCACTCAAATGAGGAAAGTCTTGCAAAATTCGCACATCATTTGCACCCAGAAGGCGATAATTTACCATCGACCAAACAGGTATGCGAGTCTTAGCAATTCTAGCATCGCCGCCACACACGCCCGGAGTTTTTTCGATTCCTTGCCAAGTATTGCTTAGACTTTGGACTAATAGCTGTATTGCCTGAGTTTTTTCACTGGGAGTTAAGGCAAGTAGTTGTTTTTCTAATTCTTTCAGTAGCATTATTTACAATCTCAATCATTTTTTCTAATTGTTTGTTCAATTTCGTCTGGGTAAGCATCAGCATAAGCCTACGCATTTATCAAGTCAGTGGCGGTGCGATCGGGAAATGATTCTAGGATTATAGCATCGGAAGCACCCAAACGGGGATAACCGACAAGTACCCAAACTGGTATGCGAGTATTGCCGATACAAGCATCGCCTCCACATAGCCCAGGAGTCTTGGACTTGTGATATAATCTCATATATGTAGTCAACTATTCCAAATAGTTATGAGTTTAACAGCCAAAATACAAGGGACTAAAAAAATATTAGATGCTCAAGATTACAACAAGGAAGAACACAAAAGTTTAGTATTAGACAAGTTTACAGATACCCCTTGTATTCATGTTTCAGGCTATGATAGAAAAACCCAGTATGGCTATACGACAAATGTAAGATCGCACTTTCGTTCAACTTATACGGGAGAATTTCCTCTAGATATCGAATTTTCTGATGAGTATTTTAAAAAAGGCGAAAAATACTCACCAGGGGAATCAGAAGAACACCGAGAAGGCAAACGATGGATAGCTGAAAAGGTAGAAGAATTATCGAAAGGTTTTTTATCCAAAGAAATTCTGGAGTTTGAAAAGTTACTTAAACTGGAAAACGGCAAATATAGAATCTGCGATGTAGCTTTTAATTTTCCTTGCGGAGAACTTTTTGTTTTTGAGTGTCAATTATCTGCAATTACTCCAGAAACGTTAGAGTCACGGTCTGAAGATTACCGCAGTTTAGGTGTTACTTTTGACTGGTTGTTCGGAAAAAGTGCTCATACAAATGATAATATTAGTTGGTACTATAACTATTTTGGTAAATATCCCTACATTTTAAATTTTGAAAGAACCATACAAGACTCGGAAACTACATGAAAATTTCCTTAAACACTCATTTCTTAAATTTAGGTAATTTAGAAATACAAGCTACTCGTGACGAGACAACATTAAATGTAGTTAAGGAATCACTTTGGATTGAAAAACCTCTTGATCGCTGCATTCCATTTTTAGAACACTCTATTGTATATAAATCTAATTTTTTAGAATTTAGTTCTTTACTTTTTGACGAGCTTGTTTTTTTAAGGACTCTTTATAAACAAGAAAAGATTCAGGGTGTAATTAAGTTTCTAGAGAGATTACACAAAAAATATTATTATAATTTTTGTAATGAGGATAAAAAAAAGAATGGCGTGTACGAACCATCAGTAGTTAACTTATGTTTTTATTGTACTGTTTATCAATTAATACAAAATCAATGGGTTAAAAGTTGGGATTTTTATGAGCTAGATAAAAAGCAAACTAAAGCTGTGTTATCACTTTCGTCTGTCGAAACATTAGAAAAGTATTGCATGAAGCTGATTTGCGAATTAACATCCAATTATCATGAAGTCAAAAGAATTGATTTAAAGTTAAGTCTAACACATACAGGTAACGTGACTTATTTTGAAGACTTGAAACCTTTAGATAGTGATGTATTTTATATTGATACCCAAAAATTAGTTTTAAATTTATTTCAAGTATGGGGGAGTTTAAGTTATCAACAAATATTGAGAGGACTTAAAATCTCTGATAAACCGCAAGCTGTTTGTAGTGAGATTCAAACCTTAGAAAAAACCGGAATAATCAAGAGGACTGCTGGGTTAAAAATTAAGGATGGTCATTGGGAATTAGGAGAACTTAGTAACATAGACAATCTCCCTATGTACAAGAAAGAACAGGTGCAAATGTTAGACCAAAACAGAATCATAGCAACTAAGCTTAGAGCTAGGGAGCTTACCTTAAGGTAGATTTATATACACCCATCTTCACTGGCTATTTGAACCAAACCCTTAGCTTGCGGGGCGGGACACCATCGCCCGTCTCCACCCAACAGCGAAAAATGTGATATAATGTCAATTAAAAATATAAATAATCAACAATTATGCAATTAGAAGATTACTTTGAATTTTCAACACCAGAAGATATCCGCATCAAAGGAACCCGCGTCGGTATCGAACACATTCTCTACGAATACATCCACCGAGGCCAAACTCCAGAAGCCATAGCTCAAAAATTTAGGACAGTGACGATGGCTCAAGTTTATGCTACGATTTTGTACTATCTGGAAAATCCCAAAACAGTAGGTAAATATGTAGGATATTGGTTAGAATATTGCCTCAAAGCTGAAGCTGAATACGATCGCAATCCATCACCTTTTGTCTTGAAAATGCGTCAGCTAAAAGAGCAAAATCAGAAATCTCAAAAACTAGATATAAATTATTAGTTATCCTTAATGTCTGAATTAGAAAAAGGTATAGGCGCTTTTAACACCCAAGATTATACCCAAGCCTTTACCTTGCTCAAACCACTAGCAGAGCAAGGAAATGCCGAATCCCAGTGCATAATTGCCAGTATGTACCATTTAGGATTAGGTCGAGAAAAGATGATATTAGAAGCAATTAAATGGTACATCAAATCCGCCGAGCAGGGCTATGCTGTTGCCTCAAACAACTTAGCAGGAATTTATCTGTGCGGTGCTGATGGTGTAGCAGCCGATCGCACATCAGCAGAAAAATGGTTTCAAACAGCCAGAAAACAAGGATTTGCACATACACCTATTTCCAGCGAATACTTGAACCAAGCTAGTATTGCATAAAGCGATCGCATATTTAGTGGTTGGCAAAAATTGCAGAGAATGTAGTGCTTAAAGCTATGCACTTACAATCATAACTTGTTCTCTGGTTGCCATTGCTAAAATGGCTAAAACTTTGGGAGCTAAAGGCTTCAAATCTGCCAAGCGATTGGATGGTGCTTGCAGAACAATGACCGCAATATCGAACTGTGGCAAATTTTGTTGAAATGACAAGTTGCGATCGACTGTGATGAAAATATCAAACTCTGCTTCTGCAAGGGCAAGAAGTTGACCATTTTTTACACCCGCCCATCCCATTTGTGGAACTGTTTTTATCTCGCAGTCAACAAATTCTCTGGCAAATTTGCGATCGATACACTCATCCAAAAGAAGCTTCATTCGTTATGCCACCATGCCAACAAGCTGTTTTTCTGCTTCTTCCAGCAACGCGATGACTTGCTCTTTAGTTACAGTGGGAAATCCATCTAAAAAATCATCAATTGATTCTCCAGCTTTCAGATAGTCCATAAATGTTTGGATCGGAACTCTAGTACAAGCAAAGACTGGAGTGCCACCCATAATCTCAGGAGACGCGCTAATAATTAGAGATTTTTTCAGCATAAATATTGAGCCTGGAGTTCCTAACACTTAACTCATCGGTTATAAATATTTTTGCACGATCGATCGCACCAGCAATAATTTTTTCCTGCATCTACCCAATACAGTAAATCTATATATAATACATCATACTAGATCGATCGCCATCCCACGCTCTGCTCTAGATCGCAATTTTTTGATCACTTTGAGAGACTTATCCAAATGAATAGCAACGGACTGCCAGCAAAACAAGGCCTTTACGATCCGCAGTTCGAGCACGACGCTTGCGGAGTCGGGTTCATCGTACACATGAAAGGAAACAAATCCCACGAAATCGTCGAACAGGGACTAACAATCCTGCTGAATCTCGACCACCGGGGGGCCTGCGGCTGCGAACCCAACACCGGAGACGGGGCGGGAATTTTGATGCAAGTGCCGCACAAATTCATGAAAAAAGTAACAGCGGCCCTCAACATCCAACTTCCAGAAGCCGGCGAGTACGGAGTTGGCGCGATTTACTCATCGCCAAATCAGACGGAACGCGAAAACGGCAAACGCATATTTGAGGAAATCGCGGCAGAAGAAGGCCAAGAAGTGCTCGGCTGGCGCGAAGTTCCCACAGACAACTCGTCCCTCGGCGACACCGCCAAATCTAGCGAACCCTTCATGCAGCAAGTGTTCCTCCGGCGCGCCGCAGGTATCGACGAGGCTGCCTTCGAGCGAAAACTGTACGTCATCCGCAAACGCGCTCACAACGCCATCCGCAGGACGGAAGTAGACCCATACTGGTATAATTCCACACTCTCCTGCCGGACGATCGTCTATAAAGGAATGTTAATGCCCGTGCAAGTCGGCGATTACTATCCCGACCTCCACGACCCCGACATGGAAAGCGCTCTAGCCCTAGTTCACTCGCGCTTCAGCACCAATACTTTTCCGAGTTGGGAACGATCGCACCCTTACCGCTACATCGCCCACAACGGCGAAATCAACACCATGCGCGGCAACATCAACTGGATGCACGCGCGGCAATCCTTGTTCGAGTCGGAGTTGTTCGGAGACGATTTAAAGAAAATCCCGAATTTAATCAACATCGAAGGTAGCGACTCGACAATCTTTGACAACGCTTTGGAATTGCTATATTTGGCCGGGCGTTCTTTACCCCACGCCGTAATGATGATGATTCCCGAACCTTGGACGGCCCACGAGTCCATGAGTGACGAGAAAAAAGCTTTCTACGAATACCATTCCTGCTTGATGGAACCTTGGGACGGCCCGGCTTCGATCGCATTTACCGATGGTACATCGATCGGCGCAGTGCTCGATCGCAACGGTTTGCGCCCTTCCCGCTACTGCGTCACCAAAGACGACTTAGTAATTATGGCATCCGAAGCCGGAGTTTTGCCGATCGCCCCAGAAAGAATCCTATCAAAAGGCCGCCTGCAACCGGGGCGGCTGTTCCTAGTAAATACTGAGGAAGGCCGCATCGTTTCTGACGAAGAAATTAAGACCAAAATCGCCACAGAACACCCGTACCGCCAGTGGATTGACCAGCACATGGTCGAGATTGCCAAACTCCCAGATGCGCCAGCAGTCGCAGAATCCGACCCCGAAACATTGATCCAGCGCCAAATGGCCTTTGGCTACACCTTTGAAGAACTGCGGTTGCTGTTAGCGCCAATGGCAACAAACGGCGTGGAAGCTATCGGTGCAATGGGTGCAGATACGCCG
This sequence comes from Microcoleus sp., assembly GCF_049646505.1. GTDB lineage: Bacteria > Cyanobacteriota > Cyanobacteriia > Cyanobacteriales > Microcoleaceae > Microcoleus. The sequence continues at coordinate 30,896 of NZ_JBARVX010000255.1, read as the reverse complement.
CTGGCTGTTTTGTCGAACCGACCAAAGCTGCTTTACGAATACTTCCAGCAACTGTTTGCTCAAGTTACCAATCCGCCGATCGATTCTATCCGCGAAGAAATTGTCACTTCTGCCGAAACTACGATCGGCGCTGAACGCAATTTGCTCAAACCAGAACCGGAAAGCTGCCATTTGATTGAACTGAAAACGCCAATTCTCAGCAATGAAGAATTAGCTAAACTCAAACACGTAAAAACGGGCAATTTCCGCTCTACTACACTGCCAATTTTGTTCGACCCAAAAACAGGAGTAAAAGGTCTAGAACAAGCCTTAGAAGATGTATTTGCAGCCGCAGATAGCGCGATCGTCTCTGGGGTGAACATCATCATTTTGAGCGATCGGGGTATCAGTCCCGACCAAGCCCCAATTCCGGCGCTGCTGGCGGTTGCGGGCCTCCACCACCACTTGATCCGCCAAGGAACGCGCACGCGGGCGGGACTCGTTCTCGAATCCGGCGAACCGCGAGAAGTGCACCACTTTGCAACTTTAATCGGCTACGGTTGCGGTGCGATCAATCCGTATTTGGCCTTTGAGACGATCGCCGATTCGATCCAACAAGGTTTGCTGCTAAATGTCGATTACAAAACAGCTTGCAAAAACTACATCAAAGCCGCCACCAAAGGCGTGACCAAAGTTGCCTCAAAAATCGGGATTTCCACAATTCAAAGTTATCGCGGCGCGCAGATTTTTGAAGCAATTGGCTTGAACAAATCCGTAGTCGATAAATACTTTGCTTGGACAGCTTCCCGGATTGAAGGTGTAGACTTGGAAGTCATCGCCCAAGAAGCAATTTTGCGCCACACCCACGCCTTCCCCGAACGCCCCAGCAGCGGACATACTCTCGATGTCGGCGGCGAATATCAGTGGCGGAAAGAAGGCGAGGCGCATTTGTTTAGCCCGCAGACAATTCACGCGCTACAACAAGCAGTTCGCGAAGGAAGTTACCCGCTTTTCCAAAAGTATTCAACCCTGGTAAACGAACAAAACCAGCAGCATTTTACCTTGCGCGGTTTGTTGCAATTCAAGCAGCGGGAATCAATCCCGATTGAGGAAGTCGAACCCGTGGAATCTATTCTCAAACGCTTCAAAACTGGGGCGATGAGTTACGGTTCGATTTCCCAAGAAGCCCACGAATCTTTGGCTGTAGCGATGAACCGCATTGGTGGTAAATCGAACACTGGTGAAGGTGGCGAAGATCCGGAAAGATATACTTGGACAAACGATCGCGGCGACTCGAAAAACAGCGCGATCAAACAAGTTGCTTCCGGGCGTTTCGGCGTTACCAGCTTGTATCTTTCCCAAGCCAAGGAACTGCAAATCAAGATGGCGCAGGGGGCAAAACCCGGAGAAGGCGGACAGTTGCCTGGTAAAAAAGTATACCCGTGGATTGCCAAGGTACGGAATTCGACTCCTGGTGTGGGTTTGATTTCGCCTCCTCCTCACCACGACATTTATTCGATCGAAGATTTGGCCGAATTGATTCACGACTTGAAAAATTCCAACCGGGAAGCGCGGATTAGCGTCAAATTGGTGTCGGAAGTGGGAGTCGGGACGATCGCCGCTGGGGTTGCGAAGGCCCACGCCGATGTGGTGTTGATTTCCGGCTACGACGGCGGTACCGGCGCGTCGCCGCAGACTTCGATCAAACACGCGGGATTACCTTGGGAGTTGGGATTGGCCGAAACTCATCAAACTTTGGTACTCAACAATCTCCGCAGCCGGATTGTTGTCGAAACCGACGGACAAATGAAAACCGGCCGCGATGTAGCAATTGCTGCCTTGCTTGGTGCGGAGGAATTCGGATTTGCTACCGCGCCGCTGGTGACATTGGGCTGCATCATGATGCGCGTATGTCACCTGAACACTTGCCCGGTGGGTGTTGCAACCCAAGATCCGCTGCTGCGGAAAAACTTTACCGGCGATCCGGATCACACGGTAAACTTTATGACTTTCGTCGCCCAGGAAGTCCGGGAAATTATGGCGCAGTTGGGTTTCCGCACGCTGAATGAAATGGTGGGGCGGACTGATGTTTTGGAACCTCAGCAAGCTGTGGCGCATTGGAAAGCCAAGGGTTTGGATTTCTCGAACATTCTGTACCAGCCGGATGTTGGGGCGGATGTCGGGCGCTACTGTCAGATGGCGCAGGATCACGGTTTAGAAAAGTCGATCGATATCAGTGTACTGCTGGATTTGTGCAAAGGTGCGATCGAAAACGGCGAAAAAGTCCGCGCCAAACTGCCGATTACCAACATCAACCGCGTTGTCGGCACAATTCTCGGCAACGAAATCACCAAACGCCACTGGGAAGGTTTACCCGATGACACGGTACACCTGCACTTCCAAGGTAGCGCGGGACAAAGCTTTGGCGCATTCGTACCCAAGGGAGTCACTCTGGAGCTCGAAGGCGAAGCTAACGACTATTTGGGCAAGGGGCTCAGCGGCGGCAAAATCATCTTGTATCCGTCGCCGGCTTCTACCTTTGTCGCAGAGGAAAATGTGATTGTCGGCAACGTGGTGCTTTACGGAGCCACCGCTGGTGATGTTTTCATCCGGGGGATGGCGGGCGAACGTTTTGGGGTGCGTAACTCCGGCGTGAATGCAGTAGTTGAGGGTGTGGGCGATCACGGTTGCGAGTACATGACTGGCGGCAAAGTTGTAGTTTTGGGTGAAACCGGGCGCAATTTTGCAGCGGGTATGAGTGGCGGTGTTGCTTACATTTTGGATGAGGCGGGGGATTTTGCTACTCGCTGCAATATGTCGATGGTGGATTTGGAGAAACTGGAGGATGTTGAGGAAATTAGCGATTTGCGGCTGATGCTTCAAACTCATGTTGATTTGACTGGAAGTGCGAAAGCATCGAAGGTTTTGGCAAATTGGGATGCGATGCTGCCGGTGTTTGTGAAGGTGATGCCGCGCGATTACAAGCGGGTGTTGCAGGCTATTGAAAGGGCGATCGCATCGGGTTTGAGCGGTGATGATGCGCTGACGGCTGCGTTTGAAGAAAATGCTCGCGATGTGGCCCGGATTGGGGGTAGTTAGGGTTCTGCGATAGAATTCTACTGATGTAGCAAGGGTTTCTCTTGTTTGTAGCGAAGTCTAGATCCCCCCTAACCCCCCTTAATAAGGGGGGGACAAGAAATATTCTCAAAGTCCACCTTAATAAGGGGGGGACAAGAGCATTCTCTCAAAGTCCACCTTCTTAAGGGGGAGACAAGAGCATTCTCTCAAAGTCCCCCTTCTTAAGGGGGATTTAGGGGGATCTAGACTTTGCCAAAAAGCGACATTTATTGTGGGTTTAAGTCTTAAGTTGTCACCAACGATCAGAGCCTGGAAACGAGTAATGAGCATGAAAGTAGGTAAACTATGAGTGCAGCAATATTAACAGCAAAACAGTACGTTGAAGAACAAGATGGTTGCTACCGCATCCTTGGGAAGCGCGTTTCTTTAGATTCAATTGTCTATGCTTTCCTGGCGGGACAATCCCCTGAAAGTATCGTTCAATCATTCCCTGTGCTAACACTAGAAGAAGTTTATGGTGGGATTTCTTTTTATCTTGCTAACCGCACAGCTATTGATGCTTATTTATTCGAGGGAGAACAACTATTTGAAACCTTGAGAGAGCAAGCAAGGGGAAGTAACTCCTTACTTTATCAAAAACTCTACACCGATCGCACCAGCCACTTATGAAAATTCGCTTTCAAGCAGATGCAGATTTGAACCAAGCGATTGTAATGGGTATTGTGAGACGCGAACCAACTCTTGATTTTCAAACATCAAACCTATCAAATTTAACTGGTTTGACTGATTTGGAAGTCTTAAATTTTGTAGCCCAAGACGGTAGAGTTCTCGTTTCTCACGACAAAAGAACTATGCCAAGATACTTTGCTGAATTTGCAGCGACTCAAACCAGTTCGGGAGTGATTATTGTGTTACAAAGTTTCCCAATAGGCGAAGCAATCAACCATCTAATCAGGATCTGGCAAACATCTGAAGCAGAAGACTGGGTTAATCGTATTGCATATTTACCTTTATAAGGTCTGTTATGGAGCAATTGATAAATTTCAGGTACAATCGATCGACTGGCAAAGAGTCAAAAACTTGTAGTGAGAGCGCATGGCAGTCCTGTAACGCGAAAGGTGAGATATCATTTATATGAACATCAACTTTAAAAAACATCCCTGGCTTATTGGGCTAGCTATTAGTCTACCTTTTTTCCTAATAGGTACAGTATCTGTTGCAACGGCACAGATGAGTAAGTTGATATGTCAACGAGCGGAGTCTGAACAAGGAATATGCGAGCTAACAAGAGTGGACTGGCTGGGCAAGATTTCCACAAAAACATGGCAAACCAATGAAATACAAAAAATCGAATTTATTGACGATGGTCAGCAAATTCGTCTACTAACTCAAAAAGGTGAAATTATTCTTATGCCTTTTTACGAATCTGTTGGCAGAAGGTCAAATAAATGGCGTAAGCAATCGATAGTAAAGCGAATAAAGCGTTTTTCTTAAATAATCGAGAGGCAGAACAAAATCTAATGATTGAAGAAGATAGAAGAGGCATACGCTATATAGATGGTATTTTTTATATATTGATAGGACTAACTTGCGTAATAGGAGGTCTAGACTACTCAATAAATATGAAAAAGCGTATCAAATAATAACTGTAGTGAACTTTCCTGTGACGGCGAAACTGAAATTATACCGGGAAAACGCGATTGATGCGACGAGCGTACTTAGAGTAAAATATGAATTATCAACTTTATTCAAATGTCATTTTGCTGTGCAACTTTCCAGAAGAAGGACTTGATGCCGACGATATCGGTACAGTTGTGGAACAGCATCACGTTGAAGAACTAGAAACAGGTTATAGCGTTGAATTTTTCGATCTGTTGGGAAATACTGTAGCAGTTGTGACGCTACCTGGAAGTTATTTGCGATCGCCCACAAGTGCAGACCGACCTACAGTTAGACTGGTTAATAGTTTGGCTGCGTAAGTAGAGGCAATTGTGGAATGGATAAATTAACAAATTAAAGCCACTCGAATAAAATGACAAAAAAAGGTGCAATAAGTGGCAGACCCTTCAATCCATCAAAAGCGGGCGGAAAAATTCTCAACTTATCTTATCAAAATGTTAAAATTACTGATAAAGGCGTTTCCTTAGTTGAAGCTCATGTTCGCAGATTTAATCCAGTTGGTGAAGCTGAGCTAAAAATGGTAGAAAGGTTAAGAAGTATCGCTACTCAAGCCCTTGTTGCTGAGCCTGTTGATTTACGCTTCTATACTCACGAGTTGCGCGAGTATCTGAGGTATAAAAAACTAGGCTATCCAACGGGACAGCCAACAAACCCCGACGATGCTTATGAACTTTGGAACAATGCTCATACAGCTACTCTTGAAGATTATAAATTAAAAGAAGGATTCGGTATTTTATTTCATCCAAGCGTAGAGGACTTTTAATGAAAAACCTAACTCAATTAACCCAGCTAGAATTAGTGCTGCTGGAATTAGTAGCTAAAGGTCAAGGAAAGTGGAGTTGGTACGAACTCGCCAATGCACTTTCTCGTCGAGATGTACCGCGAGAACCTGACATGATGGTTGTCTTAAAAAAACTGGCTGCTGATGGCTTTGTTCAACGATATGTAGAAACAAATTCGCCTCGCGACAGATGGGAATTAACCCCTGTCGGGTCTATTGTGTTCGCAGATGCAAAAGCAGGTAGTCAAAGCAGAATTATACGTTATGCCGTTGCGATCCAAAAATCAGAAAGCAATTATTCTGCTTATGTTCCCGATTTACCCGGATGCGTAGCAATAGGTGCAACTATCGAGGAAGTAGAACAGCAAATTAAAGAGGCAATAGTTTTTTATTTAGAAGAGTTGCGTCAATCTGGTTCGTCTATTCCTGAAGCTAGAACTTTATGTAAATATGTGGAGGTATAAATCAGTCGATCGCAAACAAGTAGAGGAAATAGTACAATGGATAAACTAACCGACTATCCCAAACTAATCAAACGGATTTTAACCGAGTATGTAGAATTGTGCCGCCATCCTCAAGCAGACATTGATGGGAAAATCAAAAGCCCGATCGCACTTTATGCAGATGTCATCTCGCTCGGCAATCTAAATGCTATAATACAAGATTAATCTAAAAATTAAAATTAGTTAATTAATGAAATCCGAAACTTGCAAACTCTGGCTCGCTACGATATTTTGCAGCCTGACTCCGATCGCCCCGGGCACCGCTGAAATAGTCCCCGATACCACGCTACCAGTCAATACCACGGTAATTGTCAACGACACTAATAGCATTATACAGGGCGGCACGCAAGCCGGTAACAATCTATTTCACAGTTTTCAACAATTTTCACTTCTAGCTGGAGAAACGGCGTTTTTCAACAATTCCACAGATATCCAAAATATTTTGACCCGCGTTACGGGCGGCTCGATTTCTAATATTGACGGCACAATCAAAGCTAACGGTACTGCAAATTTATTTTTGCTGAATCCGAATGGGATTATTTTTGGCCCGAAGGCTTCATTAGATATCGGCGGTTCGTTTGTGGCGACTGCGGCGAATGCCGTGCTGTTTGGAAATGGAAGCCAATTCGGCATTAATGTTTCGGGACAAAATACGCCGCTGCTAATAGTTAATGTTCCTCTGGGATTGCAGTACGGACAATCGCCCGGAAGTATCGTAAATCGATCGACCGCTGGATTGCAAGTGCGATCGGGCAACAGTTTGATACTTGCGGGCGGCGATGTGAGATTGGACGGCGGAAAAATACTCGCTCCGGGCGGCCGAGTCGAACTCGCAGCCGTTGCGGGAGGGGAAACAGTCGGGCTGAACGCCTTCGGTAACAATGTGAGTTTAAATGTGCCGGCGCAGATAGCCAGAACCGATGTATCTCTCACAAACGGCGCTGAGGTGAATGTACGCGCCGGAGGCGGCGGGAGTATTGCTGTCCACGCTCATAACTTGAATATGACAGAAGGAAGTACCTTGCAGGCGGGGGTAAATGCGAAGTTGGGTGCCGATGGCGCCTTGGCGGGAGATATTAATGTTAATACAACAGGGACTATCTCTTTTGATGGAGTCGGTGACGAAGATGTATTCAGCGGTGCCTACAATCTGGTGAAACCCGAAACTATTGGTGAAGGGGGTAATATTAATATCACAGGCGAAGCGCTTTCTTTTACTAATGGAGCGCAAGTAAAAGCCAGTACGTTAGGACAGGGAAATGCCGGTAATGTTAACATTCGCATTCGCAATGCCAGCTCCTTTGATGGTGCGGGTAGTAGTGGCACTCCCAGCGGCGTTTACAGCAGAGCGGAAGCTAACGAAGCAGTTGGTAATGGAGGAAATATTAACATCGCTACTGGTTCCCTTTCAGTCACAAACGGTGCTGTGATTACAGCTAGCACTCAGGGACGTGGCAATGGAGGAAATCTCGATATTTACGTCCGCAACGATACTGTTTTGGATGGATTGGGGCCGTTACAGGAGATTACTTTACCATCTGGTCTGCTTCAATTCCAACAATCCTCCGGGCTGTTCAGCAGCGTCAAAAGAACAGGAATCGGTGAAGGCGGAAATATTCGCCTCACAACTCGATCGCTATCAATTGCCAATGGTGCTGTTATTGTTACCAGAACAGAAGGGCAGGGGCGCGCTGGAAATATCACAGTTAATGCTGCTGATTTCGTGACTGTTGATGGGGTAGGTTCCGATAATTCATCTAGCGCTTTGCTAGCTCCAACAGAACCAGGGGCGCGGGGCAGAGGTGGGGATATTACAGTTAATGCTAATATTTTTCGAGTTTCAAATGGAGCCGTTGTTAACTCTCAAACCCTGAACGAATATGATGGAGGAAATATCACGATTAATGCTAATATTTTTGAGGCTGCGGGTGGCGGACAGGCGATTGCCACAACTAGCAGCAGCGGTCAAGCTGGTAATTTGACAGTCAATGCTGCTGACAAAATTGTTCTCTCTGGCAGCGATCCATCTTTCAGCGATCGAGCCTCACTATTCAATACAAACATCGTCGGTAACAATGAAGGTCCCCCTAGCGGACTATTTGCCAGTACGGGGAAAGATTCCACAGGTGGCGGTGGCAATTTAAATGTTAGAACCGGCCAGTTAATTGTCCGAGATAGCGCCCAAGTTACTGTCAGTGCCGACGGCCAAGGATCTGCTGGAAATTTGAGCATTGCGGCCGACTCAATTCGTTTAGATAGCGGCGCAATTAAAGCCACAACTCAAGCCGGAAATTTCGGCAATATTACCTTGCAAACTGGAAATTTGCAAATGCGCCGCCGCAGTCAAATTACAACTAATGCGTCTGGCACTGCTACTGGCGGTAATATTAATATCGAAGCTGGGACTGTAGCTGCTTTAGAAAATAGCGACATCCGCGCCAATGCAATCCGAGGCCAAGGCGGAAATATTGTAATTAATTCCGAAGGTATTTTTCGCTCTTTTGACAGCGATATCGACGCGAGTTCAGAATTAGGAATTGACGGCAATGTCGAACTCAGAACCCCCGATATTGACCCCGTACAAGGATTGAATCTGCCACAAATCCCCGGAGTTCCGCCCCAGCCAACGCAAGCCTGTCACAATACCGGGCCAAGGGCAAGTCGGTTTGTGATTACCGGGCGGGGCGGTTTGCCGCCGACTCCCAGGGAGAGAGTCAGTGGGGGCGGTGAGAATGATTATGTGGCTGCTGAGTCTCTTGTGGAGGCTCAAGGCTGGATAATTAATGCTAAGGGTGAGGTAGAATTGGTTGCCAATTCGCCGACTGTTGTGCCTTACAGCCCTGGGGCGGTGCCGCCTATTTGTCATTGAGTGCGATCGAAAAGCTTTCAACAAATCGGGACTAAAGTCCTTTATTCAAGCTTTTAGTCAATGAGAACTCTAGCCTTTATTGCGCTCGAAAAGCTTTCAATCAATATTGCCCACAAGTGCAGACATACCTACAGTCATGATATTGCCCGAAGGCGATCGCCCTCAAAATATTTACAACACTAAATTTGGTATGCGATTTATATCTAGCTGTTATAATAGATAAACCTGAGCATTAAAATCGTAAATGTATGACAGCAAAAATACACCTCAGCAACTTGGGTAATTCCTTAGCTTTGCCAATACCGGACTATATTGTAAAATTGTTCAACCTGAAAGCAGATGATTCCGTAATTTGCAGTATAGAAAATGGAAAAATGGTCATAGAACCTGTAAATCAGAAAATCTCCAAATATACCCTTGATGAATTATTGGCAGGCGAAATAGAACCCAGCGAAGAAATCTCTTGGGGAAAACCAGAAGGAGAAGAAGTTTAGTAAACTACATCCCCGAACGAGGTCATTTCATTCGCCTCAATTTCGATCCTCAAGCAGGACACAAACAAATGGGTACTCGACCTGCACTGGTTGTCAGTCAAACTAAATTTAACCGAAAAATGGGGTTTGTTTTTGTCTGTCCGATTAGCACCACACAACGCAAAAATCCGTTTTATGTTTCCATTCCAGAAGGTCAAGCGGTGACAGGTGTAATTATGACAGATCAACTGCGTTATGCAAGATTATCGCGCAAGGCAAGCAAGTTTAATAGGTGAATGTCCAGAAGAGTTAGTTAAGGAAGTATTGAAACGAATTGAACCTATTAGACCTCTTGCAAAAATAATTAGGACGGGCTAGAAGCCCATCCCACAAAAATCTTTTTTTCTTGTGGGACGTTGCTCTGAGCAGCGTCCCAAAATTTGATTAAAAGGACTTTTGCAAGAGGTCTATTTTGTTTGAAAATATGACTGTTGATGAGTAGTTAACAATCAAGAATACGGCAATTGTGTAGTTGGGATTAACAATGAATATTTACAATGAAGTTTCCATCGGAACTATCAACTTTATTCAGATGTCATCTTGCGATGCAACGTTCCCGAAGAAACACTTGATGTCGGCGATATTGGTACAGTTGTTGAACACCATCACCTTGAAGGACTAGAAACAGGTTATAGCGTTGAGTTTTTCGATCTGTTGGGAAACACTGCAAAAGTTGCGATGCTATCTGGAAGTTATTTGCGATCGCCCACAAGTGCAGACATACCTACAGTTAGACTTGTTAATAGTTTGGCTGTGCAAGTAAAGGAAATTGTGAAATGGATAAACTCACCGAGTATCCCAAGCTAATCAAACAGATTTTAACCGAGTATGTAAAATTGCGTAATCGCCGTCCTCAACCGGGCATATAAACATTCTTAATTACCGACAAACAAAACGGTCATTATATGTGGATGAATCTTGGCTGGCGGGAGAACGAATTGCCGGCGCGATCGCTGTTATAATAAAATCACTTCCAAGCAGAAGGTAACGACAATGCAAACCCAAGAAAAAACAGCAATCGCCAATCAACCACCAACCGAAAAACGCTACTACACGCCGGAGGAATATCTCGCATTAGAAGAAAGTGCGATCGACAAAAGTGAATATCATGATGGAGAGATAGTACCAATGCCAGGCGGAACAGCAAACCACAACAAACTCGCTGGGAACTTTTACAAAAAATTCCCCTCCACTGTGAATACTCAAGATTACGAGACATTTATCAACGATCTGCGCCTGTGGATACCCCTAACTCGCCGCTACGTCTATCCCGATATCATGGTGATTCAAGGAGAACCAGTATATCAAGGAAGTAACAAAACAATTGTCACAAATCCTCTGGTAATCGTTGAGGTTTTATCCAATTCCACCAAAGACTACGATCGCGGTGGTAAATTTCTCGCCTATCGCTCAATTCCTGAATTTCGAGAATACATTTTAATAGACCAATATAGCTATCACCTCGAGCAATTTGCTAAAAACTCTGACGGCAAATGGGTATTAACAGAATATGATTCAGTGGAATCTGTATTAACCCTAGAATCTGTAGAGTTTCAAATCCCGCTGAGCGAGATTTACGAACGGATTAAGTTTGAAGTTGAAGACGAAGAAGTCAACGAACCAACAAGTGAAATTGAAGCATAACATCGAGCTAGTCGATAATCCAAGAAACCGGGTTTCTGCGATAATTTTCACATCCTCACGAGATTAAGTGAAGAAACCCGGTTTCTGCGATAATTTTCACATTCTCACAAGATTTTAGGAAGAAACCGGGTTTTTGATACCCGCGCGATCGTGCGATTTGAGCAAACTCCCAGCATCGGGCCCAGTCGGGATAATGCAGCCGGGATTTAACGGAAACAAATTGCCGTAATAATCGCGTTTTACAGCCTCTAAATCGCAAGTACCAGCAACTCTTGGTAACTGATACAAATCGCGCAGATAAGCTCCCAAATGCTCGTAATCTTGAATGCGGCGCACATTGCATTTGAACAAGCTGTAGTAAACTGCATCAAAACGGAATAGAGTAGTAAACAGCCGCACGTCTGCTAATGTCACCCGATCGCCGCAAAGGTAGCGATTCATCAACAGCGATCGATCGATCTCGTCCAAAACACCAAACAATTCGCTGCAAGCAGAGTCATAAGCAGCCTGAGTTTGGGCGAAACCGCAGCGATAAACGCCGTTATTCACCGATTGGTAAATCTTGTCATTCCACTCGTCAATTTGCGATCGCAAATCCACAGGATAAAGATCCATTTCAGGATTGCTAGCAAACTCGTTAAATTCCGAGTTTAGCATCACAATAATTTCCGAACTCTCGTTATTGACGATCGCCTTTTTGGAATCATCCCACAGCACCGGCACCGTACACCGCCCCTGATAGCCCGGTGATGCCAACTGGTAAATTTGCGGCATCGTATTGCAGCCAAAAGTCTCCGATTCCAGCACCCACATTCCCCCTTCCGAAGGATAGACAACCGACACCGATATCGCATCTTCGAGCCCTTTGAGCGCTCTCGTCACCAAAGTGCGGTGCGCCCAAGGGCACCCCGTACCCACAAACAGGCGGTATCGTCCCGTGGCGGGCCCGTAAGGGTTTTCTGGCGCTGTCGAGACAAAATTGCGGAAACTGCTGCTGGGGCGAATGTATGCTCCCGTGCGATCGGGCGGCGCTAGTTTTGACATCATCAACTGCCACATTGATGTCCAGACAAATTTGCCCAGCTTGACTGTTACTGATGGAGGAAGCGATTTGTTTTTCATAATATGATTTTAACAATTGGCAGTTGGTAGTTGACAGTTGGTAGTTGACAGTTGACAGTGCAGACAATTATCAATTGTTAATTGTCCGCTGTTAAAGTGGTTTGCTAAACATAATCTGCTTATTTTAACTCATTATTGCTCATAATATTGGCAAACCCTCCTGAAATACCAGCAATTCTCCAGGTTGAATCTGCGTCCAAACTTCATCATCTGTCAGCGGTAAAGTAGCAATAACCGCCACCCTATCGCCCTCCTGTGTCAGTTCCCGGAAATCGACAGTCACATCTTCATCGATCGAATGAGCGCTAGCAAAAGGTGCTTGTCGCACAATATAATGCAGATTAGTAGAACAATGTACAAATAAGTGTTCTCCATCGGAAAGTAAATAATTAAAAATTCCCTGCGCTGCCAAACTTTGAGTAATTTCGTTCAGTACCGCGTAAATTTCCGTCAAAGCAGGCTTATTTTGAGGAAAGCTCGATCGCAATTTTTCTAAAATCAAACAAAATGCTTTTTCACTATCAGTTTTGCCAACCGCTTGATAAAATCCAGTGCTTTCAGGATGAAAATTCTCCAGATTTCCGTTGTGAGCAAACACCCAATAGCGCCCCCAAAGTTCCCGAATGAAAGGATGGCAGTTTTCCAGAGCAATTTCGCCTTGAGTAGCTTTGCGAATATGAGCAATCACATTAGTTGAATGAATGGGATAGCGGCGCACTACTTCAGCAACCGGAGAAGCAATAGCAGGTTTAGAGTCTATAAAAAGGCGACATCCCAAACCTTCAAAAAAAGCAATTCCCCAACCGTCTTGGTGAACATCCGTTCTGCCACCTCTTGCAGAAAAACCCTCAAAAGAGAAGCAAATATCTGTTGGAACATTGCAGTTCATTCCCAGTAATTGGCACATAGTTTTTACATCTCTTAAGTTTGGATTGATATCAATTCCGGTTGCACCGCAATGATTGTTGACTGTTGACTGTTAAGAGGGCGGGCACGGGGGCACCGCCCCTACTGACTGTTGACTCCGGGTCGAAAAAATGAATAGTTGAGTGTTAACTGTTGACTCGATTTTAGGATTCCGATGCAACCGGAAACGAGATGATGCCTCAGCTATTGGCAGCTACAGATTGGCGATGACAGTATTATAGTATAAATTGATTTAGCATCCGAAAAAAATAGAATAACTTGGAATTTTTAACCGCAATGCTGCTGACATAAAAAATGCGTGAATCGAACCGGAAGGGTTCGGTAAAGGGCCGGCTAAGGAATCGCCCAAAATTCGATCGCCTTTCCCAGAGAAAAGTCTTCACCGTTCCATTTATCCGGCAATTTTTATTAAATTAATGTGAAATCAAATTTTATGGGGGGAAATCCGAAAACTGCTTGAGGTTGTTTAAAACTATTTGAGGCTTTCCTTTGTATTGTTCTACCCTGCCGCTGACATACACATATCCCCGTCCCCTACCCGCATAACGCTTCTCGATTAGTCGCTTCAAGGGAGCCATTTCATCAGTTTCAGCATTAGGTATCCACAGGTCTAATTTATGATACGATGAACCCGCATAAATCACAGCATGGCTGCCTATCCATTTATTAATTCCCGCCTGCAAATCGCAGAAAATAGTAATAGGTTTAGCCGTTTCAGCAGCAGCTAATATTTTCGGGTAATCCAACCTCACAGAAAGCGCTCCTGCTGTTGCTTCCGCCAAGCGAAAATCTTCAACAATAGAGCCGCGCATCGACCACCAAGGCAGTAAATTAGCATAGTTGCGACAGGGAATTCTGGCATTGGTAATCGGATTCCAAATCATCAGGTTGTAAGCTTTTGCCGCCGATTCTGCCTCAGTCATTTGTCGGTGATACAATCGGGAGCGCCCGTATTTCAAGAAGTAGGGACTCCAGCCTTCTGCAATCAGTTTGAGATTGTAATTTTCTCCGTCTTTATGTACGTAACACAGCAGGCGGCCGTAGTTATCGCGGTGTTTTTCTACAGCAATTTCTATTGAATCATCTGTATCAAATTCAATGTCAATTTTAGCAAGTCCACCCTCTGCTGTCGCGAAGTATTGTTTAGCCATTTCCGAAGCTGCTTTGCCTGCGACAGTTACAGGTTTGGTTCCTCCCGAATGACTTTCTTCTGTATCGACGCAAATCAGGCGCAGAGACTCGGTTTTGCCGTTGAGAGAAATTTTGATGCTGTCGCCATCAACCACTTTAGTTACTTGCAGGTTCTGAATTCTGGTTGCCATATTTTCAACCCTGTTAAACTTGAGATTTAATGCACGTATTAGCTATATTGTACATGAGTTAGCTGTGGCTGTAGTGTTACTTTTTATATTCTGTAAACGCAGACAAACGCAGATAAGATTGTATCTGCGTTTGTCTGCGTTTATCCGCCTGCATCTGCGGTTGCACACCCCCTAGGAACCGCCCCGCAACTTATCCAAAACAGTCCGATCTTCCAAAGTCGAAGTATCCCCCGTCACCTCTTCTCCCGCAGCCAAAGAACGCAACAAACGCCGCATAATTTTACCGCTGCGAGTCTTCGGCAAAGCATCGGTAAATCTAATTTCGCCGGGACGGGCGATCGCCCCAATTTCCTTAACAACGTGCTGCTTCAACTCCTTCTCCAATTCTGGACTCGGTTGGTGTGAGTTATCCAGCGTCACAAAAGCGACAATTTCCTCACCCTTAATCTCATCCGGTTTCCCAACAACCGCAGCTTCCGCCACCGCTGGATGAGACACCAAAGCCGATTCAACTTCCATCGTACCGAGTCGGTGTCCGGCAACATTAATTACATCGTCAACGCGGCCCATTACCCAGAAATAACCGTCTTTGTCCTTGTGCGCGCCGTCCCCGGCAAAGTACACGAATTGGCCATCTTTCGGGTGCAAATATTCCCAATAAGTGCGGCGGAAGCGATCGGCATCGTTGTAAAGAGTCCGCATCATTCCCGGCCAAGGATGTTTTACAACTAAATAACCGCCGCTTTCATTAGTTACCGATTCGCCATCTCTGTCAACAACATCGACAACTATTCCGGGGAAAGGAAGGGTTGCAGAACCGGGTTTTGTAGGAATTGCACCGGGCAAAGCAGTAATCATAATTCCGCCAGTTTCTGTTTGCCACCAAGTATCGACGATCGGACAATTCGAGTTACCAATTACGCGCTGATACCACATCCAAGCTTCGGGATTTATCGGTTCGCCGACAGTTCCTAACAATCGCAAAGATGACAAATCTCTGGCTTTCGGCAACTCTTCACCCATTTTCATAAACGTGCGAATTGCTGTTGGTGCGGTGTAGAAAACAGTGACACCGTATTTTTCAATCACATCCCAAAAACAGCCGGGATTGGAAGCGCGGGGAGCACCTTCATACATTAAAGTTGTCGCACCGTTTGACAGCGGCCCGTAGACTATGTAACTGTGTCCTGTAATCCAGCCGACATCAGCAGTACACCAGTAAACATCGGTATCTTGGAGGTCGAATATCCACTTGGTTGTCATGTGGGTATAAAGGTTGTAACCGCCCGTTGTATGGACGACTCCTTTGGGTTTTCCGGTACTTCCAGAAGTGTAAAGAATGAATAGCATATCTTCGCTATCCATCGGTTCGGCTGGACAATTTGCCGATGCAGTTTTTTGCAAGTCGTGCCACCAAACATCGCGCCCCGGTTCCATGTCAATTTGCTGTTTGGTGCGCTGAACTACGAGGACGTTGGTAACGCTGGGTACGGCATTATTTGCTAATGCTTTGTCTGCTTGTGTTTTGAGGCCGACGGCGGTATCTTTGCGGAAGCCCCCGTCGGCGGTGATCAGGAGTTTTGCCTGGCCGTCGTTGAGGCGATCGCGCAATGCTTCGGCACTAAATCCGCCGAATACTACGCTGTGTACTGCACCGATTCTGGCACAAGCTAGCATGGCGATCGCAGCTTCGGGAATCATGGGCATATAAATGCCGACGCGATCGCCCTTTTGCACTCCCAATTCTTTGATGACATTCGCCATTTGGCAAACTTCGCGGTGGAGTTGCGCGTAAGTCAGCGTGCGGGAGTCTCCGGGTTCGCCTTCCCAAATGAGGGCGGCTTTGTTTTTGCGCCAAGTTGTCAAATGTCTGTCCAGACAATTGTAAGAAATGTTAATTTTACCGCTGACAAACCATTTAGCAACAGGCGGCTGCCAGTCGAGCACGGCATCCCACTTTTGAAACCAGTCCAATTCTTGGGTAGCGAGTTCGGCCCAAAATGCTTCGGGGTCAGCTTTAGCTTTGTCGTAGAGGGCCTGGTACTCTTCTAGGCTTTTGATGTGAGCTTTTTGGGAGAATTCAGCGGTGGGCCCAAATAGGCGTTTTTCTTGCAGTATTGATTCGATCGTATCTTGTGACATCGTTCTTAACTTGAATTTTGCTTAGTCTTTGTAACTATTGTTTGCATAAGTTGGGGCAAAAGTATGTTTATTTTCCTTAAGACAGGGGCAGTTTTGTCAATGTTGGGGATGTGTGAGAATTATGGTAGCGGTAAATGCTCAATTTTATCTTGGTACTCATCATCAAACGATCCTTGATAAATCAAAATCAGTTCGTCAATATTTTGACCGATACTCAGCTTGAAATTCAGGATAAATATTCCTGGGATATGGCGATTTTGCTCTAGATGATCTGTTAAATGAACGGGCATAGAGCGGCGATTGTTGGTAACGAGAATGAAATTGTGGATTTCGCACCAAATGAGAATTTCTGGGTCGAGAGTCCCTTTGGAAGGTGCTGTTAGTTCTCCCACTGCGAGAACAACCAGATCGGGATTGCGCCTGCGAATTTGGTTAAAGTATGCAGGATCGACATTTTCATCAAACAGATACTGGATTGCCATCAGCTTTTCTCATTGCATCTCTTGCTGCTCTCAGTTTGCGGATTTTTTCATATACTGGACGAGGATTGCGGCGCTGTTCTTCTCGCATTTTTTCGCCCCATTCCAGCCATTCGGTTATGTACTTACCGACGGCTTCTTTGTTGTGCAGGTAGTACAAAATTGTCGCATAAACTTGTTCGAGGGTGAGGGATGTATAAATGTTAGCGATTTCTTCGGGAGTTCGGGCGCGAAACAGGTATTCGTACAGAATGGTTTCGATGCCGATTCGGGAACCTTTGATCCGAATGTCGTCAGGTCTTAGGAAGTTAAAATATTCTTCTAGCTGCATGGCTGGTTCTGGGTGATATCTGGTATGATTGTATCACAAGTAATTGTCTGTTTGGGGATTGAGATTGTTTGCGGTTTTTTCGGAATGATTTAACCGCAGAGAGCGCAGAGAGCGCAGAGTAAGAGAGAGATGAATAATTCTGATACTAATGGGTTTTAATGGTTGCTCGCACATCATCGATTTATCCCAATTTTAAGATGAGATTATACCAAGTTTGCAATATACTTGACATGAACAGCCGATCGCACAAAAGCCATGACTCAAAATTTAGAAGCCAGCCAACTTTCGCTAAATGACGTTCGCCGCCTTCTCAAACTGGAAAGACAAACAGAAGGCTCTTTTACTGATTTTTTCTCTCTGGAACCTCTGACAGATTTTGAACATCAGGAATTATTGCAAATCAGCAATGATTTTTGGCGTTATCTAGAAGTGGGGAAGGTTTCCGAAGAATTGGTTAAGTTTTTATCACTTTCGCCGTTAATGCGATTGACGGGATTTTTTAAAGTTCCTGTTGTGCTGACAATGGAAGATAGCATCCCGATTGAGGTTGAGGATGAGGATACTTTAATTAAAGGGCGGTTGGATATTTTAGCGGTAAATCAGCCGGATGCAGAACTCGCGGCGACAAAGTTTTGGATTTTGGTAGTCGAGGCGAAAAATAGTGCGTTAGCGAAGCCCTCGAAGAGGATCGCCCCTTTGACCGGTTTGCCACAATTGCTGACTTATGCTTATAAAAGTTTGCAGCAGCAATCGTCTGTTTGGGGATTGACGACGAATGGCGAAAGTTATCGGTTTGTGCGGGTGACGCGGGGAAATCCTTGTACTTATCAGATTTTACCAGAATTGAATTTGATTGACAGAGAGCGATCGCTCTTGTTGGCCCAAGTGTTGAAAGCGATTTGCAAGTTGCAGAACGTGCAGTTGCAAATCGCATAAGTAGTGTTATGTTCCTAACGTCATGACCGAATCTTTGTTGCTACCACATCCCCATATTCGCCCATCCACTCCTGCTTCGGATTCACCGCAAAAAGTAAAGCTTCTATCAGACCAACAATTGTATTTTTGCGCTGGAGAGCCTGTTTGCGTTTAATCCTTTCTTCGCGTTGGAAAGCAGAGTAGGCATTGAGTGAAGTATCGGTCAATTCCATTACTTCTATGTTAATGGTACTAACAATTTGTCCTCGGCGCTGCAAATGTGTTTGCAAAAGTTTGCTAGGAGTAACACCAGGCTTGCTAATCCACAAAGTCCGAGGGTGACGCCAAATATACATTATACCGTATAGAAAACGGCTTACTTCCCTATCGGTAGTAGATAATGACCAATTGGGTTCGATGGCGCTCGTTATACTGGCTGCTATCGGCATGGGCTTTTTGCTTTTAAAAAATATCTGACCCACTTCGGCCCAGCAATAATGTTGTGGGTGAACAAAGAGTCTAACAAAACATCTACTTTCACTAACAATTGTGAAGTCGATAAGTTGGACAAAACCCGCGGATTCCAGCGCGTCAGTATATTCCTGCAACGAGTTGATATCTAGTTGGGGAAATTCATCAGCATCGACTGGTATGAATTGTTGCTCCTTTGATTGTTCTTGAAGGAACACAGGTTTGGCAGACAGCAATAGTGACATAATAACGATAATCCACAAAACCACCACAGGCAAAAAAATAAGAATCAGCGACTCTGGTCCCGCCAAACCTTTAAAGATTGCAGTTAGGTAATGCCTGGTCATTTCAAATAAAAACGCGCCGAATATGAAGGCAAGTACAAAAGAAATATTTTTTTTCATTCGTCAATATCCTCACACTTGAATAAAAAATTTAAGAGCGATCGCTCTGCTGGTTAATGCTGTTTAGATAAGTATTTTGAAGAGCAATTATCTACCAACTAAAACTAATATTAATACACAAAATTCCCGATGTCAAAACTTATTAACTTTTTGTAATATCACGAACAGACTAAAAAAAATTATATCTTGATTTTGTATATTTTGATCTCGATCTACTTAAGTAGATTGTCGATATTCAACTGCACACCGTTCATATTCTAAAACGATCTCCGTAATTTCCGCCGCAGGCATATCAGCTTGTTCTGATTTTGCATAAACAGTCAATGGTTGCTCAGACATCATCAATTCCCTCCCAAATTTGGGAAAGAGGAATCGTTTTTCCGGTCATAGCTTCATGCCAAGCTTGACGGAAATCTGCTAAAATTACTTCATTAGATTGCTCGTCTTCATTAGTTTCTGTTACTTCGGGAATCAGCACAATTACTTCGACTCGGCTATTGCGATCTAACTTGAGTGGTTCATCTATGTGCAATTGCCCTCGCTCGTCGATCGTTGCCATCACTTTAATTGCTTTCATAAAATATAACTGATTTACAGGATATATCTGGTACGATCGTATCACAGCCAATCCGCTTGTAATGCTTTTATAATATAAGTTGTCGAAACAGCCGATCGCACAAAAGCCATGACTCAAAATTTAGAAGCCAGCCAACTTTCGCTAAATGACGTTCGCCGCCTTCTAAAACTGGAAGAACGAGAAGCAGATGCCTGGAACGATTTTTTCTATCGGGAACCGCTGAGTGAATTTGAACAGCAGGAATTAGTGAAAATTAGAAATAACTTTCGGCGGTACTTAGCCGCAGGTAAAATATCTGAAGAACTGGTAAAGTTTTTGGTAGTTTCGCCTTTAATGGGGTTAACTGGATTCTTCGATGTTCCTGTTGTGCTGACAATGGAAGATAGTATACCCATCGAGGTTGAAGATGAGGATACTTTAATTAAAGGGCGCTTGGATATCTTAGCTGTAAATGGGCCGGAGGCGGAGATAGGGGCGGCGCAGTTCTGGATTTTGGTAGTCGAGGCGAAAAATAGCGCGATCGATCCTTGGGCCGGTTTGCCGCAATTGCTGACTTATGCTTATAAAAGTTTGCAGCAGCAATCGTCTGTTTGGGGATTGACAACGAATGGACGCAACTATCAGTTTGTGTATCTGACGCGGGGAAATCCTTGTACTTATCAGATTTTACCGGAATTGAATTTGATTGATAAAGAGCGATCGCTCTTGTTGACCCAAGTATTGAAAGCGATTTGCAAGTTGCAAAACCTGCAGTTGCAATTGGCTTAACAAGGGCGATCGCGCGAGGGCTTAGAAACCGGGTTTTTGATAGTGTCAGTTTTAGCCCGAAAAAAGATACGATCGCCACTGCATCACAAGACGGCACCGCCAAATTGTGGGACTTGCAGGGCAATTTACTGGCAGACTTTAGCGGATATAAAGGAAATTTACTTAAAGGCGAAGCAGATTTTGTGGAGTTGAAAAGTCCGATTCATAGTATTTGTTTGAGTCGGGACGGGAAGTTTTTAATAACTGGTTCTCTGGATGAAAAGGTGCGGTTTTGGCCGGTGGAAAGTTTGTATGAGTTGTTCGCGAGGGGCCGGGAATGGCTGGGTGAGAAATTTTAACCGCAAATAAATGCAGATTGGTTGATAGTTGAGCTCAGACATCTTCCATAATTATTTGGGAACAGGCATTCTGCTTCTCCCAGACAGGCTTTTTGCCAGATGTCTGTTGTTCAAACATTCGGATCGATTCCCAATTCCCTAAGTTTAGCGGCGAGTGATTCGCTGCGCTGGCGTTCAGTTTCTAATTGGGCGATCGCCTCTTGGGCCCGCTGCATTTCTTGTTGGGCCCGCTGCCTTTCTTGTTGTGCCCTTTGTCGTTCCAATTCCGATTTTTCCGAGCTCCAAAGCAGTAAATTTCCCGCTGCATCCCACCACCGCAACCAGTGCATAGTTGCACCCAATCGCGTTCCATACCAAATGCCTAAAAATAAATTAATTTCTGGTATCCAGTAACGTCCCTCTGCTGTCGGTGACTGGAAAACATATTGATTTTCTTGCAGTTGGCGGACTTCCAAATCGAGTTCGTAAGGGTCAAAAATAACGTAGGTGGAAATCTGGAAAATTTGCTCGTAGCAATACAGTTTGCCGTAAGGGTATTTGGCGCGCACCGAATATTCCCCAGCGTCGGTTTCTGAGAGAAATTCCATCGCTACGGCAACTCGATCGCCCTCCAAAGACGGTGTGTAACTGCGGCGAATGACTTTTTCGGCTAGGGGCAATACTCGCGGCACGTACATCCAGTCTGGCGCTTTGACTACCATCTTTTGATTGACGGTAGCAGCGATCGCAAAATTCGAGGCAATTAACATTTCGGGTTGAATGCGATCGCAAGTACCAAGGGCATCCGTTAGGGCGGCTGCCAGCGGTGGCTGTTGAATGTTTTCCACAGGATCGTCGGGTAATATAAAGTCTTCTGGCAGTTTTTCCCAGGTAACAACTGGTTCTTGTTTGGTGGGATTAATTTGGAGAACCATAACTTAGTTATTAGCTGTTGCTCTTGATATATTTTATCCTACCATAATTGTAGGCAATCAAAAATTGCTATAGTTAGCTTTATTCAGGACAGCCTATTTAATCCTGAAGATATTAAATGTCAAGATTTGTTAAAAATTTGAAATCAGCAGTGACATCATACCAACTCTTATCTTACCATAAGAAACGGCTCAAATCTGAAACAAAAGGTAAGAAAATGTCTGAACTTAGACAAAATCTAATTACCAGAGATTGGGTAATCATCGCCACCGAACGGGCGAAAAGACCGGACGAATTTGCTAATAAGAAAAAGTCGCTCGCAGCAGTGCCGCCGCACCGTGCCGATTGCCCGTTTTGCGTGGGAAATGAGGAAGACGGAACCTTAGAAACTTGCCGTTTGGCAGACGATTCTCTACAGGATAGTTTCGCTTTACGCACCGGCTGGAAAGTCAGGGCGATTGGCAACAAATATCCCGCCCTCTCCCCGACAGCAGAACGGATCAGGATATCATCGGGAATTTACCGCACGATGTCGGGAATCGGCGTTCACGAAGTAATTGTCGAACACCCGCGACACGATTTGACTACTGCTTTGTTGACCGTTGAAGAAGTTGCAAACATACTTTTAGTATACCGCCAGCGCTATTTAGAAATTAGAAAATATCCTTACATTGAAACAATTATTATCTTCAAAAATCACGGAAAAAGTGCGGGAACTTCTCTCGAACACCCCCACTCGCAGATAGCAGCTACGCCCGTTGTCCCCAACCAATTTCGCACTCGCATCGACGAAGCTATTAGATATTTTGACGACACGGGAGAATGTATGTTTTGCCGGACTTTGGCAGATGAGTTAGCGGCGGGAGAAAGAGTGATTTTTGAAAGCAAACATTTTGTTGCTTTTATCCCTTTTGCTGCACTTTCTCCGTTCCACACTTGGATTTTTCCGCGCCGGCATTCGTCTTCGTTTGATGATATTACTGATGCGGAAATTACAGACCTTGCTGATACTTTAAAAACTGTACTTGCTAAACTTTTTTACGGATTGAACGATCCCGATTACAACTATACTATCCGGTCGGTACCGACGGCGGAACGGGCAACTAAATATTTTCACTGGTATATCGCAATTATTCCCAGAGTTTCTAGACAAGCTGGGTTTGAGTTGGGCAGCGGGATGTTTATCAATACTGCTTTGCCAGAGGAAAGTGCGGAGTTTTTGCGATCGATCGCAATTCCTGGCGATCGCAATTTCGGCAAATCTAAAGTATAAAAGATTACAATTTATTAAGGAATGTCCCAGACGAAGACGGGAGACAATTTAATGATTTTCAATCATCGGTTGAAATAGACAATTTAAATCTGCAACAGCTTAATTGACGCTCAAAATTTATCAACCTACAAATATTGATAAATTTTACCAAACTCACAACAAACCTTCGACATACTGCCAGCAGTCATCGCTAAAAGTAGCTTTCAACATATCTCTAATTTTACCGTCGATCGACAATCTCGCCTCGCCGGAGTCGCCACTCTCGCCGATTTCCCGACTCTCATCAGATAAATGTTCTTGAAGGTGGGCCAGAGTATTGGCGAAATTAGCTAGAAAATAATGTTCGTCTACCCACGCTGTGGGATCGGGGATTGCTGGACTTCCAAAAGCCCGATCGACTAAATCCTGTTTTGTAAAATCGTCAGTGTGGTTTTTCATGCTGAGTTCGATTGAGATAAAATTTGCAGCTTATCCCAATCTTAAGCTGAATTTTTAACGCTCGTGCGATCGCGATCGACCCACCGCAGTGATAAATTTGTGTAATTCGTGCGATCGCGATCGAGCTTGTTTAGTCCGTCGCGTGCTATCATACAACCTCAGATTCGGCGCTCACAAATTTTTACCTCCGGCAAAATAGACTTCGGCACCATTCCGCGAACTTTTTTTGGGGATTGTTGACAGCCGGCGCAATCCGAAAATTTACCGCGATAGAACACAAAACCTCAGCATCTTTCTCTTTGAAACCTGCACACTTTTGCAACCCATAAACCGTCTGTTTTACCGCCATTTTCCAGGCTTTATCTCATTTCCTACCGAATCCCGCAATCGCAACACGAGTACGATTTTCAGCCAACGGAAATATCACAAATAAATCCTTAAACAAGATAATTTTAACAGTCCCCTTCATCGAAGTTTCCATCGCAGTATTGTTAACTTCGCCGTCTCCCTGTCCCGACTTTGCGGTTGGGAGGCAAATTTTGACAAATATCTAAAAATTCCGGGGTAAGAAATTCCGGATGTACATTCTCACCCACATCATATCCTGAATAGGTTTCGATGTCGGTGCGATCGCCCGAACCCACAGTTAAAGCAGGTTCGAGGTTGGGAGAGAAACCGCCTAAGTGTACGGTTTTGCAGTTAGCTTCGAGAAGGTGGCGGGTCATATCTATTTGAGATTTTGGGTGTCAGATGGTGGTAAGATTTGTGTGTAGCAAGTCTAAATAATTTTTTTATTAACCGCAGAGAACGCAGAGGGCGCAGAGAAAGAGAATGCAGAGATGGGAAGATGTGAAAAAATGGTTGAAGTTTGTTAAATGTGAGATATTTTACTGATTTTTTAACTTTTTGATAGCGTTGGCAGTTGATTTTTTAAGGGCGGGTCGGGTTTAGATGTATTTGGGTTTGGAGTTATATTTTGCTGGTGAAACCCGCCCCTACAAACTAATAACTAATAACTTATGTTAACACCATTGCCGGACAAAGTAGAAAATTCCAAAAGTGAGTACCGCAATCCTTGGTTTTTTGCGGTGCTCTTTCTGATTCTCCTATTGCTCGGTTTGATTCTGCAATTTTACCTCAACAAACCTCAACTTTTAACCGATCCGTTTCTACAACTCCCAACAGCAAACTCTGTGCGAGTTGTCTGGTTTACCGAGTTTCCCGGTACTTGCAATACTGTCGCTTACGGTGAAAATTTAAATCAAATTGCCGCTGCAAATACTACTAAGTTAAGCCGCACTCGCGAAGACAAAGACTCGCACATCTCCGATAGCATCAAACAGGGCATTACTCGCACCAATCCCGTGCTCCGCGACATTTGGCGGCACGAAGCAGAAGTCCCCAATTTAAGGCCCGGTGTTCGGATTCCTTATTCAGTCACCAGCCAAACAAAAGACGGCACATCTGTCAGCAGCAAAGTTTTTACACTTTCTGCGATACCAGCAGCAGGAATTGGGCTGAAAATTCTCCTCACTTCAGACCATCAATTGATGCCGATGACAGCCGCAAATATCCAGAAAGTTGCAGAAACAATTGACAAAATTGATGCAGTTTTCATAGCTGGGGATTTAATTAATATAGCCGATCGCGCTTCCGAATGGTTCGACGATTACCGAGGCCGCGCCTTTTTCCCCGCTTTGCAAGGCCGCGCCTTCTCGGAAATCGACAAAAACGGCATCAAAACAGTGTACAGCGGCGGCGAACTGATCCAACACGCGCCTTTATTTCCGGCGATGGGGAACCATGAAATTATGGGGAGGTTTTCAACTACCAGCACCCTCAACGACCAGTTTAACGATGCTTTTCCCCGCGCTGCTGCGGAAAAAATATATCCATACCTCACTCAAAAATATGCAGTCAAAGATCGAGATATTTTGTTAAAAAAAAATACTTTTAACAGCGATACATACAACGAAATCTTTAGCTTTCCCGCTGAAAAGAATTATTATGCTTTGACTTTTGGAGACGTGCGGTTAGTGACTTTATATGTTACCAATATCTGGCGGACTCCGAATTTAGATCCGGATGCCAGAGGCAGGTATCGGGAACGGGACGAAGATTTAGACCGCCCTGAAAAATGGGGATACGGACAGCATATTTTTGAGCCAATTGTTAAGGGTAGCGCTCAATATAATTGGCTGGAACAAGAGTTAAAAAGTGCGGAATTCCAGCAGGCAAAATATAAAGTTGTGATGTTTCACCACCCGCCGCATTCTGTGGGCGACAATATTGTACCCGCTTATACTGACCCCGTGCAAATAGTCAATCGCACTTCCGATGGCGAGATTAAAATGGTGCGTTACGAGTATCCCAAACAACAAGATTATCTGATTCGGGATGTAGTGCCGCTGCTAGAAACAGCGGGGGTGCAGTTAGTTTTTTACGGACATTCCCATTTGTGGAATCGGTTTGTCAGTTCCAGCGGAATGCACTTTTTAGAGACTTCTAATGTAGGCAACAGTTACGGGGCTTTCACGGGGGAAAAGCGCCGATTTGTGCCGCCAGGATATCGGGAAGATTACAGCGCTACTGGAGATCCGAACGGATTGGAACCTGTGGTGCCGACTGTGGCCCCACTGCTGGGAAAAGATGGGCTGCCGCTGCCGTATATTGAAAGCAACGATATTACGGCTTTTAGTATTTTTGAGACGGAGAACGGTACGGTTAGCAGCTATTATTTTGATACGCGGAAACCCAAGTCGAAAGTGGTGAAGTTTGATGAGTTTAAGTTGCAAATTCCCTAATCGGTAATCGGTAATTGGTAATCGGTAATGCGTCATAAATCATAGAAAGCTCGGCGGTTGAAACCGCGTCTACACAAACGATGTCGGCCTGCGCCGACTGGTTTATAAAGGGTATCCCAAACCCTGATTTTGTATTCCCAATCCTGCAATTACCTATAGCGGTTCTCAAGCGTTGTGAGGTATGCCCCATGCCCCATGCCCCATGCCCCATGCCCCATGCCCCATGCCCCATGCCCTATGCCCAGTGGCACTTCATCTTTCGCTCGAAATGCTATAAATCATTATCTACAGCCAATTGCCGACTAGAATATATGTCCCCCAAGTCTTAACCGCCTGATATCTTTCAAACAGCGATTGCTGAGCAATATGCAGAGCTTTTGCCCTAGTTGTTCCGGGTTTTGCAAGTTCTTCGTAAAACTTTAACATCAGTTCGGTATTGGGTGAATCCTCGGCTTCCCACAAGGTTGATAGCGTGCTGCGAGCCCCCGCACGCACGGCAATTCCCGCAAGTCCTAAAACTGCTCGGTTGTCTCCTGATGCTGTCTGACAAGCACTCAAAACTAGCAGTTCAATATTGCTTGACTGCTGCGGAGTTTCTGTTTCGATTAAGTTGGCGATATCTTGACCTTTTAGCAACTGTTTGTAAGCGACAATATATGTTTCCTCTGGATCGGAACTGAATTGACCGTGAGTCTTGATGTGTACTGCGGAAAAGTTGCCTGTTTGAAGTTGATTTTGAATGTTGGCTTTCGTAAATTTTTTCTCTAGCAGGGGTTTACTGGCTGGTACTTTTGTGGTTATTCCTTCTAATTCTTCTTTTAACTTCTGAATAATTTCAAAGTTTTTACCTTCTATATTTTGCGCTTCACCTATCCCGCCGATAAAGACTTTTAATCTTTTTTGTAACGGTTGAGGTGCAAAAAGTGTGAGTTGCGGGGAAACAGCGATCGCATATTTATCTTGTACTAAATACTTCTGCGTTTTCCGATTGTAAAGCACTGCCATTGGAATGTTTCGCAAGCTGCCATCTAACACAAATACTAATGTTTCAATCTGATTGTTTTTTGCTAGTTCCGCTTCCAAAGGCTCAATCAACCATTTGTAAACATTCTCCGATTCAGCTATGGCTTGAGGAGTTTTCCCTTTCTCAGCCAAGTTCGATCGCAGTTTTTGCAGAGTAGTTTCTACTGTTTGGCGATCGACAGGAGTTTCGTAATATGTCAGCGGCTTTCCTGCTACTTGAAAAATAATTGCTATTTTGTTTTCTAAGATAATTGGATAAATCAGGGCAGCTCGATTGTCTGGTATGCGATCGATTGCTACAGTGTCCGACAAATTGCACCGCAAAAAGTTTTCTATTTCTGCTAGTTGCAGGGCGTCTATTTCTTGAATTGCTTGTTGGAGATTATCTTGATTTGGTTGAGATTTACCATCTGTTGTTACCAGTAAATCTACGAGCTCCCGGTAAACTGGTTCGGCGTTGTCTCGGAATGAAAACTGCACGTTTGGATTGACGGCTATTAAATCTTTTCGCACAGATTGGATGGTTTGAACTGATGCTTGATAAGCTGCGATCGCACTTTTTTTGTCTCCCTTACTTTTCACCGTCAATCTGCCTAATTGCCACTGCCACCTATAAGCAATATCCGCCGCCTGAATTGACTGTGCAATGCCTAAAGCTTCAGCAGTTAATTGTTTAGCATCGGATAATTGTCCGGTGATTTCGTACAATTCGCCGAGACTGCCTTTGGCGTAGGATTCTGCTCGCAAATCGCCTAATTTTCTAGCATCTTTGGCTGCGGATGCCAATAGTTTCGCAACATAAATTAATTCTGGGTTGGCTGCGGTTTTACCTTTGGCTGTAACAGCACAGTGTTTGACTGCGGGCGGCAGAGGTAGTAAGATTTTCTCGATGTCGAAATCCCTTGTTTGCACTTTCAAACAAGTCAGGCTGGCGGCAAAGTCGATGCGGGCATAGATGGATTCAGTAGTGACGGGCAAATTGTCAACTGTTGACTGGATTTCTTGCCACAAATTGCCGATATCTGAGTCGGGTTGAGTTTCGACAAGCAGGCTGAGTTTATTTAGTTTAGCTTGCAATTGTTCGGTTTTGGAAGCAAGGGCGATCGCCCTTTCGTAAAAATCCAAAGCTTTGCGATAATTAGCCTCAGCATTATTCCTAATATCTTCTTGCCGCTTGCCCATTGCCCGCTGGGTATTTCCCAAACTGAGATAAACTGCGCTGAGGGTGCGATCGCTCCGCAAATTTTGTGCTATTATCAAACTGCGGTTTAATACAATCTCTGAATTTTTAAAAGCACCTGTCAATCGCAGCACATCGCCTAAAGTTCTCAATCCCGATGCCACAATTTCGGTGTTGGGAAAGTTGTCAATAGTTGCTTTTTCGGTCGGAGACAGTTGATTGTCGATTAAGGTTTGGCAGTTGAAGTTGGCAATTTCTAAAACAGAGAGCAAACTGTCGCAAGCTTGGCGGTACATTCCAGCCGATTGCTGATTTTGGGCGGCGATTAGTTGGGTGTTGGTTTGAGGGGCGATCGCACCTGCAAGCCTAGCAGAAACAGGCACTTGCAAGCAGCATAAAAATGCTGTTATTCCTGCTAATATCAACCAGATTTTATACTTGTTTATCTTCATTAGTTGCGGGTTCTTGAGAATTTATTTGTGCGGATACGGCTTATTTTATAGAATATTGCTGTCAACTAGACCGCGCGTTTTACCGACAGTCCGACAGAGGTTTAAACCCCTGTATTATAGCAAAAATCGGTTAAAAATCACATATTGCACAATAGTTAATAACAGGCTCTGGGGCCCGTTCCACAAAAGATGAATTTTCTTGCGGAACAGGCCCCAGAGCCTGTTCCCAAACAAGTAATTGAGAAAGGTGCAACATTTCAGTTAAAACCGACTGTGAAATCTGACAGAAACTGCGAGTAATTTTAGTCCTATAAAAAAGGACTTTCGCTATGAAACAAAGGTTAAAAACCCCTGCCGAACTCTCGGATAAACGAAATATTTCTGGCAAAATTTGGAATTGTTAACCCTTCTCAGTCAACAGATAACAAATAACAAATAACAAATAACAAATAACAAATAACAAATAACAAATAACAAACAACAAATAACAAATAACAAATAACAAATAACAAATAACAAATAACAAATAACAAATAACAAATAACAAATAACAAATAACAAACAACAAACAACAAATAACAGTCACTCAATTTTAGATTAAAGAATTGAAGCATCAGAGATTTACTTGCAGCATTAAATCTGGAAGCTTCAACTTCCGTCTAAAATTTGGAACCACCGCAGGAGTACGTGGCAGGGTATGGGTTTTTGCGCGTGTCAAAGGCGATGCGATCGGGAAATGTCTCTTCGTATTTCTTCACATAGCCTGATTTCGGTCTATGATATATGCCTTATGCCGTTTTTGTGTTTAAAGCCCGTTATCGCGTACCGCTGATGAGTCAATCAACCAATCCACCACAATCTCAACCAATTTCTCGAAGAACCGCCCTCAAATTCCTCGGAGTCGGTGCCGCCGGCGGGCTGCTGGGCTACTCTCGATTTTCCAAGCCTGAACCCGCCGTTTTTGTCCAAGATTCTCTTGACTTGCCGCGAATGCTGAATAACCGCAAAACTGTTGCAGTTGTAGGTGCAGGCTTAGCAGGGCTCGCTTGTGCTTACGAACTTTCCCAGCGGGGTTTCGCCGTAACGCTACTAGAAAAATCTCCCCAACTCGGAGGTAAAATAGCTAGTTGGCCGATACAAGTCGGGAAGGAAACTTTTATGATGGAACACGGTTTCCACGGTTTTTTTCCCCAATACTACAACCTCAAAAGTGTAGTTGAAGAACTAGAAATTACCGATAACTTTGTATCTTTGGAATCCTACGCCGTCGTCTTTCGAGACGGAAAATACCAACCAGAAGTTTTCCGTCCCAACCATTCAGCTTTCCCCTGGAATATAGTTGACCTGGCGATATCTTCTCCCAATCGGCTCAAGTGGGGAATCAACATGACAAAACCCGCTCACTGGCAAGTGTTTCGAGAAATTGGCGGCTTTCAAACTCAAAAAAGTTTCGCTCGCCTCGACAACATATCAGTTGCTGACTGGGTAAAAGGAGAATTCCCGCGCGGACTTTACGACTTGTATTTTTTGCCTTTTGCCAAATCCAGCCTCAACGCTCCCGACCAATTGAGCGTGGGAGAATTAATGCAATTTTTCCACTTTTACTTTTTCGGAAATCCCGAAGGTTTGGCCTTCAACGGCACGCGGCAAGATATGGGCACGAGTTTGGTGCAGCCGATTGCCAGAGCCATTGAAAGCAAAGGCGGAAGAGTATTGACAGATGTCGCTGTTAGCAATATTCACTGGGAAAACGACCGGATTGATTCTCTCAGTTATCAGTCGGGAGACGTGCAAAGTAAAGTGCCTTTTTGGGTGAAACGAAACGCTGAATTAACTGACAGTAACTCTACAGAATATTTCGGCGCTGGGGACAGCGTATTTGCCGCTGCACCCGGAGGAAAAGAAGCAATTTCTCTGAGCTGCACTCACCAAGGCTGCACTGTTATGAAAC
>NZ_JBARVX010000254.1:0-8012 GCF_049646505.1 Microcoleus sp. | reverse complement strand
ACACTATCGGGTTTGCCAACAATCTCTTGATAGGTGCTGCTGACAATAAAATTAGCCGCATTCATTGCAATTATATCTGCTGTAAATTGCAGCGCAAAATGATATTTTTCCTCAGATTCTTGCCAGTAGAGATTGCTGAACAAATATTTAGATTTTTCCAGGGCGTGGGCAACATTGCACTGAGTAACCTTGAGTTTTCTCGACAGCAAAAATGCTACCAAGTTGCCGTCGGAATAGTTGCCAACAATTAAATCTGGCTTGCCCTGAAACTCAGCCAGCAGTTCTTTCTCGGCATCGATCGCGTAAGTTTCCAGATAAGGCCAAATCTCGAACCGCGAAATCCAATTTTGAGTCAGTTTGGGATTGAAATCCCGGAAGGGAACCCGCAGAATCCAAGCATTTTCAGTGCCGTGAACTTTTTCCAAACGTTCGTTGCAGCGCGTGCCGTCGCTGTTAGGAATTAACCGGGTGATAATAATTACTTTAGGTTTTGCGCCCAAACTATCGAGACCGGCAAGATGAATGTCTTCTTGCAGTTGTTTTTCTAAATTCTTCGCTTGATCGAGGACATAAACTACTTGTCCGCCAGTATCCGGCCGCCCCAAAACTCCTTCTTGGCCGAACCAGCCGTGAGGGGAAACCAGGACGATTTTGAAAATCATCGGAATCCTAGAAATAAATGCTTCTAAGGTTTGCGGGTCGGGGGAATCGATTAATTCGTCGAGAATTCCTAGGGTTTCTCGGACGCGGGCTGCGGTATTTCCCCAACCTGCGTCCAAACCCATCATTTGCAGGACAAATCGAAATCTTTCGTAGGGTTCGTCTTCTGAAAGTTCGGTGACAAAGGTGAGGGCTTTTTTAACTTGTTCTGAAAGTTGTTCTTGAGATTTTATGCGATCGTTAATTAGTAATTGTACGCCGTTGTAGCGGTGAGTTCGCAAGAAATCAAATAGAGTTTCCTGCCACTGTCGGGGATCTTGAAACAGTTTGCTGGACAGGTATCGGTTGAGGAATTGTACTCCTTTACCGATGTTTTTGGGGTCGCGAATGGAGGGGGAATAGTCGTAAAACGGGCCGAAATCTATTTCAAAAATGTTGCCTTCTTGGGGGTGAAAGTGGTTGACGAAGCGATCGCGCACGTCGAGCAATTCTTGGACTGTCATCGGTTCTAGTGTCAAGTCGTCTCCAAGTCGCACTATTTCCATTGTGGCAATTTTCGGTCGCAGCAGGACGCAAAAGCTGCCTTCTTCAACAATAATTTCCTGAACGTAGTAAATCAATTTGCTCAAATGAGAAGATTGATGGAACTGTTCGGGCTTTTCGTATTTGGTGCAGTAGGCGGCAAAAGCGCTAACTATGTCGTTTCGCAGTAAATATTTGTTCCCGATCGCCCGCAAATCGCTGACAAACTGCCGCAAGTCGGTTTTTTCTTCGCTGGCGATAACAGCCTCAAATAGTTCAGACATAGATACCCCTAATTAGAATTTTTTGATTTTTACCTAAAAAATAGAGCGATACTATCTGAGTATCGCCCTATTTTTTTGGGCGCGTACTTTTTTTATGTAATTTTAAAGTTTGCAATCAAAAATTGCTATCTCTCAAATGACATAAAATTCCCCGTATTTGTGGCGGATGTAGCGGACAAACGGATCGATACTTAAAGGTGAACCGGTCACGCGATCGAGCAATTCGACTGCGGTATATTTGCGGCCGTGCTGGTAGATGTTTTGTTTGAGCCAGTCGTGGAGTACGCTAAAGTTTCCCTGTTCTATTTGTACGGTAATTTCGGGATTGTTTTTAACTGCGGTTTCGTAGAATTGAGCGCTCATCAAGTTGCCGAGGGTGTAACCTTGGAACATTCCGCCGATCGTCCCGACGTACCAGTGAACGTCCTGCATCGCACCGTCGCTGTCCGTGGCGGGGACAACGCCGAGGTCAGTTTTATAGCGTTCGTTCCAGGCTTCGGGGAGGTCTCGGACTGCGAGTTTGCCTTCTACCATTGCCAATTCTAGGTCAAAGCGGATGGCGACGTGGAGGTTGTAGGTTACTTCGTCTGCGTCGGTGCGGACGAGCGATCGCGAGACTTTGTTAATTGCCCGGTAAAATTGGTTGGTGGTGACGTGTCCCAACTGTCGCAAAAATACGCCTTGCAGTTG
This sequence comes from Microcoleus sp., assembly GCF_049646505.1. Lineage (GTDB taxonomy): Bacteria > Cyanobacteriota > Cyanobacteriia > Cyanobacteriales > Microcoleaceae > Microcoleus. The sequence continues at coordinate 5,856 of NZ_JBARVX010000254.1, read as the reverse complement.
GGGGTAGAAGCATTCCCAAAAACCGCGGCTGCGCCCGACCAAATTTTCCCAAAGCCGCGACTGGCTTTCGTGCACGCCGGAGGAAATGCCGCCAGCGAGAAGCGTGCCTTCAAATTCCGGGGAATTGCCGAGTTCGTACAGGGCGTGTCCGGCTTCGTGGATGCTGCTGAACAAAGCTTGATCCAAATGATCTTCGTAGACGCGGGTGGTGATTCGCACGTCGTCTATGGAGAAGTTGGTCATGAAGGGGTGGAGGGTGGTGTCTTGCCGTCCGCGCTGGAAGTCGTACCCCATGCGTTCTACGACTGTGCGCGTGAATTCTAGTTGCTGGGCTTCTGGGAAGTTTTGGTGCAAGCAGGAGTCGTCGGCGGCGGGTTGGGAGGTGATGGCTTCGACTATTGGGACTAATTCTTGACGCAGTTGGGCGAACAGCGGGCGCAGGAGGGATACTTTCATGCCGTAGTCGCTGCGATCGATCAAAGGATCGGCGATGTGTTCGTATCCGGGGAAAAAGTCGGCGTACTGCCTGCTCAATTCTAGAGTTTTTTCGAGATACGGTTCAACGGCTGCGAAGTTGTTGTCTGCTTTGGCGGAGGCCCAAGCTTCGTAGGAGTCGGCTTGGTGGCGGCAGAGTGCGGACATGAAGGCTGCTGGGACTCTGGCGGCGCGATCGTAGTCTCTGCGGGCGATGCGGATCAGGCTGGCTGGGGTGGAGTCGTAGGGGAGGGTTCGTTCGTAGAAACGCAAGTCTTCTAGGAGTTCGCCAACTTTGGGATCGGTAAATTTTTCGTGGGATATTTGTTTGAGAGTGGCTAACTGGCGGCCTCTGGCTGTTGCACCTTTGGCTGGCATATAAGTTGCCTGATCCCAGTGCAGCAGGGACGAGACTGATTCGATGTCAGTAATTTCTCTGAGGTGGGCTGCGAGTTGAGCAAATTTTGCTTGAGTTTTGTCTAGGGTTTGCATGATTGGGGTTTGAGGTGCTGTTTTGCCTAAAAAGGTTGGTGTGCGGCATCGGTGTCCATCAATCATTGCTACCCTGAAATCAAGCTAAAAACCGCACTTGTTCCCGTATTGTAAGCAATTTAGAGTCATTTTTGCACAGTTTCCGGTATTTCTTAGGATTGAGTTCGATCGCCCTTGACAAATTTTCGATGGCTTTGCCGGTGATGCTGGCTTCGGTTTCCGGGCTGTTTGTGCTGTCGCCTGCTGCTTTTTGTTGGGCGTAAATGCAAGCTTTTTGATAGTAAAGATTTGGATCGTCGGGTTTGAGTGCGATGATTTTATCGTAGGAGTCGATCGCTTCGGTAAAGCGTTGGATTTTTTTGAGGGCGACGGCGCGGTTGTACCAGGCTTCGGTGTTGTGCGGCTGCAACTCTAGGGTTTTGTCCCAAGAAGCGATTGCTTCTTCAAAGCGCTGTAAGTTAGCGAAGGCTAAGCCGCGGTTGTACCAGATTTCGCTGTCTGGGGGCTTGAGTGCGAGGGCTTTGTCCCAGGATGCAATCGCTGCTTCAAATTTTCCCATTTGGGCGATCGCCGTGCCGCGTTTGTTCCAGGCTTCAGCGGAATCCGGCCGCAGTTGCAGGGTTTTGTCGTAGGAGGCGACGGCTTCTGGGAAGAGTTTTTCGTCGGCTAGGGCGACGGCGCGGTTGTACCAGGCTTGATGCAAGTCGGGTTTTAGTTCGATCGCTTTGTCGTAGGAGGCGATTGCGGCTGTATTTTGGTCGGATTTTTTCAGGGCAAATGCTTTGTTGTACCAAGCTTCAAAGTAGTCTGCTTTGATGTCGATGGCTTTGTTGTAGGAGTCGATCGCTTCTGATATTTTTTCTAAGTTGACGAGGGTGTTGCCGCGGTTTGTCCAAGCTTCGTGATAGTTGGGCTGGAGTTCGATCGCCTGTTCGTAGGATGCCATCGCTTCTGAGAGTCTGTTTAGCTTCCGCAAAACGTTAGCGCGATTGTACCAGGCTTCTGGATTGTCTGCTTTGAGTTTCAAGGCTTGGTTGTACGCCCGGATCGATTCTTCTAGCCGTCCGAGTTTTCTGAGGGCTACGCCTTTGTTGTACCAGGCTTCATAAAATTTTGGTTCGAGTTCGATCGCCTTCGACCACGATTCTAGCGCGGCTGACAACCGTCCCATTGTTTCTAGGGCGTTACCGCGATCGTACAGCGTTTGAGCCTTTTGGGCGTTGACTGATATAGATTGTTCCCCCAATTCGATCTGTTTTTCTATGCTGGCTACTTTTTGCAAGGGTTTTCACCTCATTATTTTTTGTAAAATTGTCGCTTTTTCTTTATATTGATTAAGTTTTCGCTGCCGATCGCAATTGATCGATCGCCTATATTTGGTTATTGTATGGCAATTTTATAGTAACTCTGCAATTTTTTCAACCTTTTCTAATCTATACGCCAATACGGTTCACTTAACATATTTATTCCCCGGAGATCCCCCTAAATCCCCCTTAAGAAGGGGGACGCAAGAGGGGATTCTTGTTCCCCCCTTTTTAAGGGGGGTTAGGGGGGATCGTCTTAAGTAAACCGTATTGATCTACACGCAACTCTCTTGTTTCTAGGTATAGATTAATACTATTTTTTTTCATAAATTGCGTAGAAGCTCAAAAAGGGCGATCGCACTCAGGTATCACAAACCTCACCCAAGATTTAAATGTCTTTTTCAGGGTCGAGGATAGAACCAAAATTAGGCTCTATCGCTACTGTTTTAATCCATTCTGAGTCGTGGAAGGGCAAGCCATCAGCTAAAGTGTAGATATCTTCGGCTGAGTCTCTCAGAGAATCAAAGGCTGGATTTGCGATCGCAGCTTTTAGCCATTCATATTCTTGTAGTTTTGCTTTGTCAATTAGGGCTGCTTCTAGTGCTTCCAGTCGCTTCAGGTCTGCATAAGTAATAATAGCAGCGATCGCCTTTCCTTCCTGTTCTATGACGATTCGTGCTCCAGTATCCTCGACACGGGCGATGAGTTCGGGAAATCTGTCATTGGTTGCGGTTACATTTAGTTGAGTCATCTTTTACCTCGCTACTAATTCTTCTATCATAGCGTGTCAGCTAGCTTCGATCGCAGATAACCCGGCGGTTGAAACCGCGTCTACACAAACCAAGTCCGCCTACGCGGACTAAGAAATAATAAGAGTGTTTTTGATGCTGTAGGGGCGGGTTTTACCAACAATAATTGCCTCAAACCAACAATCTCATAAACCCGCCCGCACTTGGGCGGCAAATTCCTATCCTTGAATCAAGGCTTGAAACCGAATATCCGATCGAATGCTGTCAAAATCCGAGTCATTTTTTGCCATTTCTCGGTATTTGTCAGGATTCAGATCGATCGCTTGCTGCAAATTCTGAATCGCTCGGTCAATCTGACTCTGTAACGCATAGCAGCAAGCTTTATTATAAAATACAGATGTGTCATCTGGTTTGATTTCTAAGGCTTTGTCGTAGGAGGCGATCGCATCTTCTAGCCTGCCTAAATTATCCAGTGCAATGCCCCGATTGTACCAGGCTTCGTGTTTATCAGGTTTAATTTTTAAGGCTTTGTCGTAGGAGGCTATCGCCTCTTCCACTCTGCCTAAATAACCCAGTGCAACGCCCCGATTGTTCCAGGCTTCGTGTTGATCTGGTTTGATTTCTAAGGCTTTGTCGTAGTCGGCGATCGCATCTTCATGTCTGCCTAAATTATCCAGTGCATAGCCCCGATTGTACCAGGCTTCGTGATCATCTGGTTTAATTTCTAAGGCTTTGTCGTAGGAGGCGATCGCATCTTCAAGCCTGCCTAAATTATACAGTGCAACGCCCCGATTGTTCCAGGCTTCGTGTAAATCTGGTTTAATTTTTAAGGCTTTGTCGTAGGAGGCGATCGCATCTTCGTATTCTTCAGCATAGTCATACAATAAAGCCTGTTCGTAAAACAATTCAGCTTTTTGTTCTGGTGTTTGCTCATCCTCATCAATTAAACCTTGAAGCCTCACCAATTCCCGTTTCCGTGCTTCGGGAGTCAAAGCTAAATAATCTTCTTTTTTTAATCTTTCCCAACAAGCCTGCATTGATTCTAGTTGCAAGCTTTCTCGATCCATTGACAACTTAAATAAACTCGATCGCCAATCAAAGAAATCTGGCGCTCGTTCAATCAAATAATTAACGGCAAAACGAGGTAAAATAAACACAAAACACATATTAAAATTATCTCTAAACCTTTCCCGCTGCTGGTTGAGATTAATCAAAACAGGCGGCACACCCCGCCAACTATAAGAATAAATATCCTTGCTTTCCCATCCGAGCTCTTTTTTTTCTTTCTCATATTCATAAAGTGAATATTCTAAGCCTGTCACAAACAAGATATTAATTTCATCTCGCTTTGGCAAATCTTCAATTATCTTATAAAAATTATAAACCGACTCATCCAGCGCCAAAACTTCAATCTTTTTCTGCGTCACATCTGCTTGAACTTTCGCAATCAAGCGTTCGCCTTCCGCCGGAAAACACTCAACAAATAACAACCGGAAACCATTTGTCCGTTTGAGAGTGCGTACCAGAGCTTGATATTCTTCCTCTGGTGTTGCTTCTGGTAAATCTTCGTCCCAATCAATTATTTTTGCTGTCATAGCTCAAGTTGTGCAAGACTATCTTGAAATTGCTTAATTCCTTTAATCAGTGGGTGAACATCATGCCAATACTGGATGTCTCCTGCTTCATCAAAGTAACGATATTCCAAAATACAGCGGTTAAACAATAACTTGCGGCATTCGTCCTCATTTTTGATTTCTTTGGAGCGTGAAACCTCAGCTAAAATTTTCCATTCTCCATCGTTTATATTTCTGCGAAAAGGATCTCGTACTTTCGTAATGGCTCTTTGCACGGCTTTTGCAGAAATCGGCAATTCTTCAGTACGTTGAATTGCTTCTTCCATTAACTGTAACATATTTCGGACATGACCGCCACTCATCAAGCAAATTTGATTGAGTATTTCTAGGTTTTCAAACAGTTTTGTTTCTAGAGACAAGTTGGGGGACAAAGGGCTGACTCGCTTAGAAATCAACTCTTTCATTTTACTCAATCCTGATTCGTAGATTTCGTCCTCACGAGTTCGCACCATAATCATCGGCAAAATTTCAGTGTTATCGTAATTGGAGGCCAACTCATTGGCACTATCAGAATACATCATGGAAATTGGTAAAGTATAGATAACGTGACAATCTAATCCTTTAAGTTGTCCGCAGCGGTTGATAAAAATATCATCATAATTGTTGCTTCCTTTTGCCCCAGTCAATAGAACGATTCTGTCTAAATTATCCACAATAACTGCTAGTTGAGTATAGCCTTGAGGAAGGTGCTGTTTGGCATCAGCAATATATTCATTTAGCGCGGCAATTAAAGTTGTGGTGTGGGGGTTAATTTTACGGCGAATCTCTTGGCGCAAACTTGGGACAGCTCTAATATTTGCCGTGAGTTTGGCAAACAAAGTAATTTGAGATTCTAGGCTGATAGAGTCAAATTCTACCTCCATTTGTGCCAAATTTTTTAATTCATCCCAGCGACTTTTCACCCAATTTAATAAAGCTTGAGATTTAGAGTTTGAGCTAAGTTTTTTTAATAAATGCTTGGTACAAGCGAGGAGAATATCGGTATATTCAGTATCTTCTGGATCGATATCTTCTTCTTCGGCGGCGAAATAGACTACAAAACAGCCGTTTGTTTGTAAATATTCCTGAAGTCGCAGCAATTCCGTTGACTTTCCCGCACCGCGATGTCCAGTATACAACTGACAAGTCATGCGTTGCGATCGCCGCAGAATCTTTTTGCCCAAATCTACGGTAATATCACCGTCTCCTCGCGCTTCCTGACAG
>NZ_JBARVX010000253.1:0-2559 GCF_049646505.1 Microcoleus sp. | reverse complement strand
TATTTCCTAAATGGCTGAACGAAAACGATCGCAAATTTTTCATCTGGAAACAAAAACTCAAGGCCGGTGAATTCGATCCGGCTGACGATCTAGTGATTCGGGCGATCGCCGCCCGGATTGTCGAACGCCAAGGCACTGTTTTGTATCGCTATGTTGCCGATCTTTCTATGGCAACCGACTCGATCGTTAGCAGCCGCCAACAGCAGCCCCTCTGCATTCAAGTAACTACTCTTTCGGATGAGTTTTCTCAACAAAAATATCAAAAATGGCAACAAACTCTTCGAGATTGGGGGATTGACAGAGGATTATTTTTAAGTTATGATATAAACGATGCAAATTTCCTGAACCAGTTAGTTAACATTGCATTATATAATAGCGATAATTTGCCCGCAGGTCGTTACCTGAAGTTCCCGTAAATCAACCAAGTCTGCTGCTGAGAATAGTTCGACTGCTAAAAACTCGGTGAAGAAGAAATTTTGACTTGTCTCACATATTGCACAATTCTCGACAATGGCAAAAACCTAAGCATCAGTCCGCTCCCCCGCAAAGGGAAGGCTGCGCCAAGATTTTTCCTCCTTTTTTCTGTTTCCGGGAGGGGTATTCTGGCAGACTGCGACAACAGGCACAGGTGTCAATTTAACGTCAAAGGCAGTACGAATCTGCTGTTAGATTATTATGCCCGATTATCCCCCCGTCCCGCCCTAAAAAAAAGGGGGGGAAAAGAGCATTTTCTGGCGTCCCCGCAACGATTCGGGGGATGCCAGGGGTATCGGCAGTAGGGGATAAACGACAAATACCGATGTTTTCAGGCGATTGTTGACTCTTTCCCAAAGTCAACAGGTACTCGATACGCTAAACAACGGGAACATTTACCAAAACAATCAATAAGATTTGAATAACTAGCAACTCGGTATAAAGTGAATAGAGATTTGATTGAATTGCTGTGAAATTGTTGGAAAAAAAATCAAATTAAATCAAAATCAATACTATGACAGTACAAGCTAAAAGCACCGTTGAAAGCAACTTGCAAAAAGTCTGGGAAGAACTGGAAGCAGCCAGAAAAATGCAGGATGATTGGATGGATCGCGGGGTAGATTTTGTGGATTTGTACGTGGAAGATGCAGGCGGTGATTGGTTGGAAAAGTGGGAAAAATGTGAAAAAGAATTAGAGCTGATAAAAAACAAAAAGGTAGATGTTGCAGCAGTCAAAGCAGCGATCGACCTGGAGGAGTTTGGGCGAACCGAACTGCTGGAAATTGCCTTGACAGGCCCTTGGCAGGCTGGCGATCGCGCCACAGGCCAAAATGTGAAGCACCAGCGGCTTTCACTCTTGGGCGGAGCAATTTTTGGTGCAGTTGTTACCGACTACCTGTACCGCACCTATCCCGATCTCAACTGCGATTGTATTTCGACCCTAAAAAGTCGTTTTACAGACCATAAAAAAGTTGCGGAATTAGCACAAAAGTTAAAATTGAGCGAACTCAGTCGGCCTGCAGGTAGGGGGAATGAAACAGACAAAAGCGAGGACAACAATTTTTTGTCTCAGACTTTTGAGGCTTTGTTTGGGGCGATTTACTTGGAGTTCGATCGGAATTTTTGCCGTGCGGGTAAATGGCTGATCGAGCGATCGCTAGAACCGACACTCAGCCAGCACATCGATCTAACTCAGCAGCCCGAAAGCGCGCCGGAAAACGAACTCAAACGGCGGGAAATCCTGGGTGCGGCGATTCTAGAGGCGATCGCGATCGACTATCTGTACAACCGCTTTCCCGAACGCAACGCCAGCCAGCTAATTAGCTGGAAAAATCTGTTAGTGGCAAAACAGATTTTTCCTAAAGACTTTCAAGCAAAACTAGGCAGTCGTTACTTGGAATTGGAGAGCAATTTCTCCCGTACCAGCGACTGGTTGGTAGATAACTTTATCAAAACCGCAATTGACGAACTAATAGAAGAAACCGACTCTCAACCAGAATATCTGATTGACACGGGCAACCCGGAATCGCTGCCAGAATTTGTTAGCAAGATTGCCGACAAAAAGTGGAAAAATGAATTTTTGAGAACAGTCGGTATTTTGCAACCGGCTGACGAACTTTTGCTGCTGATGCAAGATAACATTGACAGTATGGTGGCTAAAAATGAAAGTTTGCAGCAGTTGCTAATCTGGGCAAATAACAAATCGCTGTCAGCAGAAAAGAATTTCAAAGGGGCAGAAATTCGGGCTTTTTATGTTGCCTTAGTTTGTGTCCTGGCTTGGAGTTTGACTCGCGTCCTCGATCCGAGTCTGGAGTTTGATAAATCGCAAGTTTGCCAGTTGCGGAAGTGTTTGGAAAAAGCTGAAAAAGATGTGGAATTTGCGGATGTTAGCGGCACGGGGAAACACGATTTTTACGGTGATTTGACTGGTGTGTTGGTTGGGATATTGGCGCTGGATCTTGAACCGGAACTCAAACAACTGCTGCAACAATTTCAGCGTCAAATGCCGGAAGTGCAAAATTGGAAAAAGTGGCGGAAAGAGTGCGGCAAAATTTGGCTGGAAAAATTCAAAATGGCGATCGGCTA
>NZ_JBARVX010000252.1:0-3742 GCF_049646505.1 Microcoleus sp. | reverse complement strand
TCTCGTGAAAACTAATGTGGCAATAGCGGAAATCAAAGATTTGCTCGGCAGTTAGGCCTGACGCGCATTCCTCCGGGCACTCAAGGTCGTACAGTTAGAGGGCCCGACTCCTGCTGTCTAGTTGAACAACCTTATATAGTAGCTTTTTATCTGTATTCACGGCTAGAGATTAATGGTACAATAGTTTCGGGGTAGCAAAAAAGGTTGTTGGGAACTGCGTCTGTTTCGCGATCTGCGAGGGTCAACCTTATAAATACAAAATAGTTGTGGATTTTCCTGGTATTGCTGAAATTTAACAGATTAGAGGCGGTTGCAGTCGGATTTGGTGGCTGTATACCCGGTTTGCGGAGTTGCGCTGTTTCCCTCGGCCGATCGACAGCAGGGCCGGCTCGATCGCAAATCTCTCAGGAGTGTTAAGCTTGTGTTCGCCCAGTGCTGGTCTTCGGTAACTCGATCGGCACGAGGAGCTTGCCGCCATGCTTAAATTTTGTTAATAAAATTTGCTCCTGGGTATATGCCTACAAAATCATGGTACAGTCTTAAGTTTCTAGCTAGCAATCAGAACTTGAGGCTATTAATTTCCATATTAGATGGACTGCCAACATTTAGAGGTAAAATTGCCAATTTTAGATACTTGTTTCTGACATCAAGAATCTCAAATCGAATGACTCGGCTGCCTGCTATTTCTAACTGCCCAGCGCAGCTCAAGCGCGTAAATTTAAATAATGGCCTCATGGAAGACCGCTTTAATACCCGAGATCCGCAGTCTAATATAAATCAATTGATAGTTTCTACTCCTTTTTTTGCAGGTTTACCCGATCCGGTAATTGAAAGAGCAACTGTCCACATTGTTACTCGCAGTCATCCGTCAAATCAAGTGATTTTGCTGGAAAATGACTGGGGAACGTCAGTGTATTTTATATTGGATGGTTGGGTGAAAATTCGCACCTACAACCTAGACGGAAAAGAAGTAACACTGAATATTTTAGGGAAAGGAGAACTGTTCGGGGAAATGGCAGCGATCGAAGAAACACCGCGATCGACAGATGTCATCACCCTCGCCCCGACACTGATCGGCAATATGCCAGCTCAGGATTTTGTGCAACTGATTAATACCGAGCCGCTAGCAGGCATTCGGCTAGCTCAACTGATGGCCCGCCGCCTGCGGCAAGTCAACCGTCGCCTGCGTTTGCGAGAGTCGGACAGTACCTCGCGAGTAGCAGATATTCTGTTGTTTTTGGCAGAGGGGCAAGGGAAAATCATGTCAACAGGAGGCACAGAAATTCCCAACCTCCCACACAGAGAATTAAGCAGTCTCAGCGGGTTGGCTAGGGAAACGGTAACGCGAGTGCTCAGCAAGCTAGAAAAAAAAGGCACAATTCACCGCGAACGTGACGTTTTGTGCATTCCCGACCTGCACGCCTTGGAGCGTCTGTTAGTGTAGAAGTATCGGAGACTGCTAATTAGAATCTAATTAAAAAGCACTCCTGTTAATTAACTGATATTGATGATTTTCCACGGGAGGTAAAGCTGTGAGTTTTAAGAAAATTTTCGCCGCCGTAGATGAGTCTGAATTGGGTCAGCGCGTCTTCAGTCAAGCTTTAGAATTAGCTCTGGGCGATCGGGCCCAGATGATGTTATTTCACTGCGTTACTGTCAACACGATGGGGGAGACAGCAATACCAATTCCTGTAGATTTGGGCATGAATGTCGAGTTAATGGATCGAGCTTATCAAGCTCAACGTTTGCGGTTGGAAAATGAGGTAAAACAGTCTTCGGGCTTGCTGCACAACTACTGCGAAGCAGCGACTAAACAAGGATTGCAAGTGGAATTTGACTGTAAAATGGATGGAGATCCGGGGCATTCTGTCTGTGAAGCTGCCGAAAATTGGGGCGCAGATTTAATAGTAATCGGGAGGCGCGGCCGCACGGGGCTGACAGAAGCTTTTCTCGGCAGTGTGAGCAATTATGTCGTTCACCACGCATCTTGTTCGGTTTTTGTAATTCAGGAAATCAAAGCCGAAAAATGATCCTGCTGAAAAGTTTTGCCCGGAAAATTCATCTAAAATAAGACTGGCGCGGGTATCTCAACCCGGTTTCTGGGATCAATATTAAATTTGGGTGCGAGGCTTCCAAACATTGAAACCGAGAATCGGGATTATATCTAGCGCGCAAGTTGAGTAAAATCTAAAATCTAAAATCTAAAACTGGGAATCACCCGCATAGGGCGCAAGTCCGTTAAAACTCACATCTTGCACCATTCTCGGTTAATGGGCTCTGGGGCCCGTTTCACAAAGAGTGAATTGCTTGTGGGGTGGGCCGAAGAGCCCGCCCATAAAAGGCTTCCACACGAATGGTGCAACATCTCAGTTAAAATCTAAAATCTAAAATCTAAAATCTAAAATCGGATGAGTGATTTTTTGTCAGCAGATGCCGCGTCTAATTCGGGCAGTTCACCGAGTACAAATAACGATCGCCAAACCGCAGCTATTTCAGATAATGCGGGCGCGTCCCCAAATCGAGATCCGCTTCCAGGCGACAATCGCCCGGAAGCGCCTTTGAGGCTCGTAGAAACTGCATTTTTGGCAAGTACCGCTAGCTTGATTTGGCTGGTAAATTATTACTTTCCGCTGGGGCCTTTGCTGCGGGTTTTTTTCCCGATACCCATCGCCCTGGTTTACCTGCGCTGGGGCAACCGAGCGGCTTGGATGTCAGCTTTGGTATCGGGTTTGCTGCTGTCGGTACTCATGGGCCCGACGCGGAGCATTTTATACGTGATTCCTTTTGGAATTATGGGAGTTGCGCTGGGAGGACTTTGGAGACACAAAGCGAGTTGGTCTGCTTCTATTAGTTTGGGCGCGCTAATTGGTACTGTCGGCTTCTTTTTTCGGTTTTGGCTGCTGTCAGCTTTGGTGGGCCAGGATCTCTGGGTTTACATCACCGTCCAGGTAACGGAGATGGTGGAATGGGCGTTTGTGAGGCTGGGCTGGCTGAGCGTGCCGAGTTTGGACGCAATTGGGGCGATCGCCGCCGGGATGATTTTGGTTAACAATATTGTTTATTTATTTGTAGTGCATTTAGTAGCTTTGCTGCTGCTCGATCGTTTGGGAAATCCGATTCCGCGGCCGCCGCGCTGGGTGCAAGTTTTAATTGATTATGAGGAGTAATACGAAGGAAGAGGGAAGAGGGAAGAAGGAAGAAGTCATTAGTCATTAGTCATTAGTCATTAGTCATTAGTCATTAGTCATCAGTCATTAGTCAGTAGGGGCGGTGGATGGTGCGGGCCCGCCCTCTTAGTTGTCATTAGTCATTAGTCATCAGTCATGTTTTGCTGTCGCCTCCGAGCTTTCCGTACAACGTCATCAGGAAGAAGAACCCCCCCCTGCCCCCCCCAAGGGGGGAGGGAAGAATGAAGAAAGATTTTGTAACGGATTTCACGGATGTCAGGAAGTTCGGCAACGGATTATGTAGGGGATTTAAAGGATGTAACGGATTGATGTTGAGGGAAGAGGGAAGTTCGGCAACGGATTATGTAGCGGATTTAACGGATTTAATGGAGGTATTTTGAGGGAAGAAGTCAGAATTCAAAAGCAAATCAGAACGAAAGAAGAAAGATTAATTCCCGATTCCCGATTACCAATTCCCCATAACAAATAACAAATAACAAATAACAAATAACAAATAACAAATAACAAATAACAAATAACAAATAACAAATAACAAATAACAAATAACAAATAAC
>NZ_JBARVX010000251.1:0-4925 GCF_049646505.1 Microcoleus sp. | reverse complement strand
CAACTCCTGCACCCGCACCAACACCAACTCCTGCACCCGCACCAACACCAACTCCTGCACCCGCACCAACACCAACTCCTGCACCCGCACCAACTCCTGCACCCGCACCAACACCAACACCAACTCCTGCACCCGCACCAACTCCTGCACCCGCACCCGCACCAACTCCTGCACCCGCACCAACACCCACGCCAACAATAGCGGTAACGCCCACACCAATAACTAATAACATCCCCAACGATGACTGCATCTGCGATGACATTGACTATCCCAATTTAAACCAACCGAATTCAGTTGAAAACACCATACTCGGTGTACCAGGCATTCAAATAGGCACTGCCAAAAATGACGAATTTCTCGGCAGCAACACGGGCAATATATTCGATGCCAAATCCGGGGATGACAACTTATATGGTGGCGATAGTAGTGACATCCTCAACGGCAACAAAGGCAATGATTTTATCAGCGGTGGCACAGGTGACGACATCTTATTTGGAGATGAGAATAATGACATCATTCTGGGCGACTTGGGCAATGATTTAATCTTTGGAGGCAAAGGCAATGACTCCATAAATGGCCGCGAAGGTAATGACATCGTTTATGGGAACAGAAATGATGATTTCATCGATGGTGGTAAGGGTAATGACAGCTTATTTGGAGGCAAAGGTGATGACATAATCCTTGGCAGTGAGGGAGATGATTATTTGTTGGGAAATCAGGGTTCAGATACCATCTGTGGCGGCGAAGGTAATGATTTTATCAGCGGTGACGAAGGCGCAGATATCTTGGGAGGCTGTGAAGGAAATGATACTCTTTACGGTGGGGAAGATAATGATACTCTCCTGGGCGGAAAAGGTGATGATATCATTTACGGAGAATTGGGCAATGATAGTTTGATTGGCGGTAGCGGCAATGATATCTTTGTCTTAAATGCTGGTCAAGGATTTGATATTATTGCTGATTTTACCATTGGTCAAGATTCGATCGCACTAAGCGGAGGTTTGAGCTTTAGCCAGTTAGCAATAACTCAAAATACTCAGGGTACAATTATCAAAAATGCCTTGACAGGAGAAGAGTTAGGTGTGATGATTGGAGTGAGTGCCAATTCGATTACAGCGGCTAACTTCATGCTGGTTTAGGGAATTAAGAAAAGCGCGATCGCCCATTAAATCCACAAAGGGCGATCGCACTTAAATCCAAATCAACAATTGAGATCACATCTGACGCTGAAATTCCTCCAAAACATCCATCAACTTAACTTGACACTGCATCGGAATCAAATCGGCCAGCGGCACTTCCCGCTTGCCGCCGCCCAACTTGACTGAAATTCCTTGCAAAACTCCTTCAACTTTGTCAGTATCTAAATTGCCCTTTTCCAGCATTGAATAAAGTTGTTCGGCAACCACCGTATGCAGGTGGGCATCACGGAGATACAAATGCCACTTGGCAATGTCAATGTAGACATTTTCGCCGATTTCGGCTGCTAAGGATTCGATCGCCTGAGTAGTATTAGCCATATAAAAAGCAGAACGTTATTGGTGATCCGTCAAAAAAAGTTAACCAATCGCCGACAACTGCCTTCAGCCAGAATCTTTGGTGAGGGGCGAATAATCGGCGATCGCAAAAATGAAAATCGCGTGGGCCAAAACTACTAGAGCCCATACACCCGTTACCGAAACTGCCCAAGGCCAATCAGCCTTTTGCAAATTTTGAACAAACCACAAACCAGAATTTGTAGCAGAAAAAAGACCGACGTGGATGGCAAAATTCATCCGGTCATCTAAGCGGCGGTACTCTGGATCGTTGCGATCGGGTTTGCGGGGCCAACGAGGAGGCATAGTTTTTCACATGATATTAGTAGTTCTGTGCCTATTTTAATCTTAAGTGCAGCTTTTTGAATTCCGCATCCCTCTCAAGAGTGGAAATTTATTCCTCTAAATTTTGATAATCCCCCGATTTGCCGCCGCTTTTGCTTACCAGACGAATCGATTCAATGGCGATCGACTTTTCCAAAGCTTTCGCCATATCGTACAGAGTCAGCGCCGCCACCGAAACCGCCGTCAGCGCCTCCATTTCCACCCCAGTTTCCGCCTTAATCTTCACCGTCGCCCGAATTTGATACCCCGGCAACCCAGCATCCGGTATCACCTGCACCTTCACGCTACTCAGTGGCAGAGGGTGACACAAAGGAATCAAATTAGCCGTCTGCTTGGCCGCCATAATCCCAGCCAGCCTCGCAGTGCCCAACACATCCCCTTTCGGCGCATTCCCCGCTTCGATCGCAGCAAAGGTCTCCGCCGACATCCGCACCCGCCCCGCGGCCACAGCTTGCCGTACAGTTGCCACTTTTGCCGAAACATCCACCATTTGGGCTTCCCCGCTGTTGTCGAGGTGAGTTAGCTGCGGGCGATCGGGCAATGTAGAAAAAGTTGGCGAAATGTCTTGCATTATTTTGATAGTGGTGTTACTATTAGATTCTGTGAGAAAAGAACCTAATCAATTTTAGATTAAATCTGAACTCAACAGGGGCTTGTAGCTTAGTTGGATAGAGTGCATGGCTACGAACCATGAGGTCGGGGGTTCGAATCCCTCCAAGCCCATTAAACAAACAATAAGTTGGTAGTGAGGATTTTAGTCCTCTCTTTTCCATATAGGTTCATAGTGAGGAGTTCAGTCGCTGACGGAGTGACAAGCCCGTCATTCGATTTGAGATTTGAGATTTGAGATTTTGGAGGCGACCCCACGGATAAATTCGGGGGTTCTTCCGATCTTAGATTTGAGATTTTGGATTGATTCGGCGGATCGATCGCGTAGCGGGTACCACCTTTAAAATTCACTTGTCAAAAGCCCCACCGGTGAGGGACTTGACCAACTCGATCTAAAAAAAGATGGGGTATATATTATTGTTTAACTAATGCGAATGGGAAGTCCCGCGCTCTACCGAAGGTGAGCGCCAGGATGAAAACTCGCGGTGAAACAAGTTGAGCGATAGCGAATCAGTGATACAATTTCACTATCTTGACCGCGATCTCTTAGGCGAAAACCAAGCTAAACGGAGCGTGTAGCAAGAAAAAGTATGGGTCTTAGGAACTAGGACTCCTGCCTGTGGAGGGAAGATCAGACTAATTGCTTCAACGGATAGCAACAGCACATCCCAATGAATCAGGAAGCCAGTGCTGTATGCGTAGCATCAGCGTCTGGTAGTTCACGTGTCGCCATCCAATACTTCGGACAGTTTTAGATCGAGTCGAGTCTCCGAAACATTTACTGGCTATATAGTGGACTATTTTTTCAAGGTTTGAGCCGATCGCCCTTGTTGCCTAAAATGCGTGAAAAATGGCAGGGCTTCCTCGCCCTCGGCTTACAGGGCCGTTAAAAAATAGTCCGAACTATTGTTCTATGCAGCTTCATCTTAAATTGGTATTAAGGATTAGAGGGTTTCTTGGATCTTGAGTTTATATGGGCAAGCAGATGTGAGAAATCGACCTGTTCTCATTTTATGTTTAGAAGGAGAAAGTCATGTCTAAATCACTGCGAATTCTTTATGCAGCAGGACCGGGAAACATCATAGGAACTTATGGCTATTGGAGGAAAGGAGAAGACGATCCGTCACAAGTTGCAATTACTTATTCCAGCCAATTTTATGATGCGTGCCGCGACTTGCAAGCAGAGGGATACGTCATCTCCTCCTGCGAGGAAAAAGAATACTTGCAAGATGGTAACTACATTCTGGAACACCGCCCCAACCCGTTAAGGAACGCATCGGGTTTGTTGTATCACCTGGGTCATATATGGTACGGGTTAAGGTTGACTGCGACTGCGATCGCGTGGCGGGCTCAAGTTGCGATCGTCGCCGATGGAACCACACACTGGTTTGTTTTATCTCTACTTTCTTTCCTGGGAGTCCAAGTCGTCCCTTCGCTGCACTGTAGCCCCAGCCGCAAATTTGGTTCGCCACGCAAGATAGATAAATTACTTTCAAGACTGAATCGCCATTTCTTTGCAAAAAGCTGTACAGCAATAATGTCAATTTCCGATGAGATTGACAAGCAACTGGCGAATATGACAGGAGGTCAAACCAAATCTATCGTGCAGTTCAAACCCACTTACCGCCACACTGAGTTTGCAACAGTAAAGCAACCCGATCGCGAACATTCCCATTTTCGGGTACTATTCGCAGGTCGAGTTGAAGCAGATAAAGGTGTTTTCGATCTGGTGGAAATTGCTAAACGTTTTGCAGCGCTTGGCAGAAACGATATTACCTTCGATATTTGCGGCACTGGTTCGGCGCTAGATGCTTTGCGCGAGCAAGTAAAGCTTGCTGGTGTTGATTGGGCCTTTACATTTCACGGTTACTGCAACAAGCTCCAAATGCACGAGAGGTTCTCTAAAGCCCACGCTGTCATCGTACCAACAAAGACGGATTTTGTAGAGGGATTCAACAAAGTTGTAGCAGAAGGCGTTCTATCGAGTCGTCCCGTGATTACCTCAGCAGTCTGTCCCGCCCTGTCCCACATGGACGGTACGCTGGTAGAAGTTCCACCCGATGACGTTACAGCATACGGTGACGCCCTACTCAAGTTGTGCGACGATCGCGAATTCTACGAGCAAAAGCGACAATACCCACAACATTTGGTAAATCAATTTTATGACCTTTCCAACGGCTGGGCTGACGCGATCGAATCAATTGTGACACCACAAGATAAAAACGTGCCTTCAGAAGAAACTTTATAGAAAATCTGCAGGAGGGCCGGGGCAAATTCCTTCTAAATTTTCTAGGTCGCTAACGCATTTTATAGTTCAACTAGACAGCAGGAGTCGGGCCCTCTAACTGTACGACCTTGAGTGCCCGGAGGAATGCGCGTCAGGCCTAACTGCCGAGCAAATCTTTGATTTCCGCTATTGCCACATTAGTTTTCACGAGA
>NZ_JBARVX010000250.1:0-21802 GCF_049646505.1 Microcoleus sp. | reverse complement strand
CAGTTAACAGTTAACAGTCATCAGTCATCAGTTAACAGTTAACAGTTAACAGTTAACAGTTAACAGTCAACAGTTAACAGTCAACAGTCAACAGTTAACAGTCAACAGCCAACAGTCAATAAATCAAGCAGGAGAGGGAATGCCCGGTAAATCGCCATTAAAATCAGGAGCGCGATCGTCCAAATTCCGCACCTGCGCCTGAGACACCGGCTCGAAATCTTCTCCAGAAAGAGGTTTCACGCCCTGCGTCACCTGATGCACCCACCAGTGTTCCTGAGTT
The DNA here is from genome assembly GCF_049646505.1 of Microcoleus sp. GTDB lineage: Bacteria > Cyanobacteriota > Cyanobacteriia > Cyanobacteriales > Microcoleaceae > Microcoleus. Next base: position 21,522 of record NZ_JBARVX010000250.1, on the reverse strand, counting down.
TGCACCGCAGCAAATCCCGCCGCCCCCGCCCAAGCATCAATGCTACCAGCCGCGTAAGACTTAATATAAGGCTCTTCAAAGATATCAGTCAGCCACTCTGTCTGCCGCAAAGTTTTTTGATTTCCGTCCAAAATTGCCACTTGTCCCCCAACCTTCAGCAGTCGGAAGCTTTCTCGCAAAATTGCGCGCGAGACAGCAGGCGGCGTTTCGTGAAACAGCAAGGAAGCTGCGACTAAATCGAAGCTGCTGTCAGCAAAACCCACGCTTTCAGCATTTCCGTGCAACCACTGGATATTTAAGCCGGCTTTTTGTGCCTTCATTTCGGCGACTACCAGCATATAAGGCGACAAGTCCAGGCCGACAACTTCCGCTTCGGGAAAGGCTTGTTTGAGCATCAGGGTTGTCGAACCGGTGCCGCATCCCAAATCGATAATTCGGCGCGGTTTGACCCGCACAGCGTCAATTAAGCCTTGTCTGACGACTGTTTCGTGGGGAGGCAAGACGTATTGGGTAATAGGATCGTAGGAAACGGCGGCACTGGGGTTGAGGTAGCCGCCTTTGATGCCGTGAAAGTTTTGGCTGCTGTAATATTCGGGATAAACTAGGTTGGGTTGTCGGTGGCGATCGCCCGCTGTTTCCCAGTCAGTACCTTCGTAGAGTCGTTTCATTGCTTCTTCGTCGATCGCCAGCCGGATCAGCGGCGACAAAAAGCGCTCGAAAATTGTATCCTTGCCAACAGCCATAAAACTCCTGTCACAAAAACTATTTTAATTTTAGCCAATAGCAGTAAACTTAGCATTAATTAAAGCTGTTTGTCTCCTCAAACCTCTATCCATTATCTCCCCTACATTGCTCGCTGCCCAACTTCCCTTTTATTGCTTGCTTCTTGTCGCTCATTACTAATAGGAATTTTTATTAAAAACTCCGTCCCCCCGCCCGGAGGTTTAGAAATGTTGATGCTGCCGCCGTGTCCGTCTACGACAATTTTGTAGCTGATTGCTAACCCCAAACCCGTGCCTTTTCCCACTGGTTTGGTAGTAAAAAATGGGTTAAAAATTTGGTCTAGAACGCTGTCGGGAATGCCGGGGCCGTTGTCGGCGATCGCCACTTTCATAAATTTCGCACTCTTTTCGCGAACTACTCCTGTGGAAATAGTAATGATTTTATCCAGGCGATCGCTCTCGTTCAAGGCATCGACCGCATTGCTCAGCAAATTCATAAACACCTGATTTAGCTGAGACGGATAGCAGTCTACTAAAGGCAATTTTCCGTATCTCTTGACTATATAAATGCCATTTCTGATTTTGTTGGAAAGCAGCAGCAAGGTATTTTCCATGCCTTCGTGAATGTCCGCCTGCTTTTTGTCTGATTCGTCGAGGCGAGAAAAGTTCCGCAAAGAAAGAACGATGGTGCGAATGCGTTCGGTTCCTATTTTCATAGAATTCAATATATGCGGCAAATCTTCCTCGATAAAATCTAGCTCAATTTCTTCTGTAAAATCGGCGATTTCCGGGGGGACTTCTGGGAATGTTTGTTTGTACAAACTCACCAATTCTAATAAATCTTTAGTATATTTTGTGGTGTGAGGCAAATTAGCCGAAATGAAGTTAACCGGGTTGTTGATTTCGTGCGCTATCCCCGCCACCATTTGACCGAGGGATGACATTTTTTCGTTCTGCACTAAATGAGTTTGAGTCTTTTTCAGTTCCTGCAAGGCACTATTGAGCAGTTTTACTTGGTCTTGGGTTTGAGTGTAAAGGTGAGATTGAGTAATTGCGATCGCCAATTGGTCTGCTACAGATTTTAACAGTTGAATTTCCTCCCCGCTCCAAAACCACTGAGCAGCGTGGCTGCAAATTAAATAACCCTGCCGCTGATTTTGAGTCTGGACAGGTACGGCTAAATAGCTATTAGCTTTAAGTTCGATCGGTTGATTGGTACTCCCAGTCCAAGTGTCGCCGGGAAAAATAATTGGCTCGGATTGGTCGCTTTGTACTGACAAATTTTCCATCAAGTAAGGCTGAAAGTTTATGGGTTGTGTCGGACACTCAGATTCGCAACATTCCCACAAAATTTGTAAGGTTTTGTTTTGCGGTTCGTACCAACCAAAAGCTGCTCGTTCTAGATGCAGCAAATTTACTATTTCTTCGACGGTACTTTGCACGATTTTGTCTAATTCTAGAGAAGCGCGAATGCGTCCAGCAATCCGGTTGAGCATGGCTTCTCGCTCGGCTCTGGCGCGATTGTTTTCTGAGGAGTAAATTAGCCAAATTGCTGCTAGCATTGTTGGGACGAGCAGTCCGGCGACGACGGATGTCAGCAAATTTAATGCTTGCAGTTGGGATTCAATATTTTCGCGGGGAATTACTAAGGCCATCGACCAGTTAACTTCTTTGAGGGGTGCGTAGGCCGCATACACCCATTTGTTATCTATTTTTACCAGTTCGATGTTGGTCTGGCGATCGATCATCTGCCGCGCAACGGTGGAGAGTGCGGAATCTTGTGACTGTAAAAAGCTTGGACCCGGCCGATCGCTATTTCCGATTAAGTTATTGTTGGGATGAACAATTGGCACTCCTTCGGAATTGAGCGCAAAAGCATAACTTTCGGAACCGTAGTGCAGGCTGCTAGCAACATTTGCTACTCGGTCTAATTTAATGCTGCCCGAAAGGACTCCAATTACTTGATTGGGTTCTGAAGGCAAGGCCCAAATAGGAGCTGAAATCACGATCGTCGAAACTTTTGTACTGCGGCCGATCAGCGGGTCGGAAACGTTGATTTGTCCGGCCATTGCTTTTTTAAAGTGTTGGCGGTCTTTGATGTTCGTGCGGTTGTCTAGAGTGTTGATTAATGAGCCGTCGGGTTGAGTTAATGACAGGATGAAAAACTCTTTTAATCTATATATTTCTCCTTGCAACCGGGGTTCGACTACTTCCCAATTGAGAGTGCGAACTGTAGGAGAGTAAGCGATGGTTTCTATTTCTGCTTTGCGGCTGCTGAGCCAGCGGTCGATTTCATCGGTGCCTTTTTCTAGTTTTAATAGTGCTATTTCTTTTAAATTGTCGAGAATTAGTCCGCGCACAAAAAAATAGCTGACGCAAGCAGTTGTGCTAATGGTTAAAGCCGTGGTGCCGAGAATTAGCAGGGTTAGCAAATGGCGGCGCTGCCGTCTGTGCTGCCAAAGACTTTCCAGTTGCTGCCAGCGCGATTGAGCAGAAGTGCTGATGTTTTGCCAAAAGCGGTGCAGCTTTTTTGTTTGGTGGCATGGCTGTGCTGACACATCTCTGGCTGGATTTGCTGGGTTTTGCATCATCAAATGTTCTCGTCGAGAGTCAAATTGATTAAACGGCATTTATTACTGGTTATCCGGCAGAATTAATCAACCAAATAATAAGGGTTTGAGTCCTGATCGGTTCAACCAATCAGGAGTTACAGTCCTCACTCCATATAACTTTTATGCCGACCGCGCGTTAGCGAAGCCCTCGAAGAGGATCGCATTTTATATTTTGCATTAACCTGATTTTTAAACTTTTGGTTTATCTATTGAAGATTAGTTATTTAAGATATAGGGGTTCTCAAGCGTGGTGAGGTATGCCCTAGCCCACGGAGGCAGCGGAGCCCTATGCCGGATAGTACCTTATCTTTTTGAGACTCGGCTATATTTAATATCTATCTTGTTTGTATAACAAAATTCTTGTAAATAACACAGAGAAAATACGGAGTTTTTTAAATTAGCCGTGTATAATAATGTATGGACAAAACCGTATTGACAATTTTGCTAATTTGCGCTGCGGATTCAAGCAGAAATTTTTTCGTCTAAAGCTTTTTTTGCCAAGCGGGTTGCATAAACGCTAAGGGCGATCGTTGCTAGCAAACCAATGCCGTAGAGAGCCCACTCAGCAGCAGTGCGCGATCGCCCGCTAGATCCGAGTTCCGCCAAACTCCCGGCCAGGGAACCGATATAAACATACATGACTGTTCCGGGAATCATGCCGATCCAAGATGCGAAAAAATAGTCTTTTAGAGATACCTGCGTGACACCAAAAGCATAATTGAGCAAATTAAACGGAAAAATAGGAGAAAGCCGCGTCAGCAGCACAATTTTCCATCCCTCAGAGGCAACTGCGGAGTCGATCGCCTGAAATTTTTGATTGTTTTCTATCTGTTTGGAAACCCAGTCGCGAGTTAAATACCGCCCTACCAAAAAAGCGCAAGTTGCACCTAAAACCGAGCCGATGGAAACGCAAACCGAACCGCCCACAACTCCGAACAAAACGCCAGAACCCAGAGTCAGCAAAGAACCGGGGATAAATAGAACCGTTGCGACAATGTAAATTAGAATAAAAGCTGCCGGGCCCCACGGGCCGAGATTGGCGATCGACTCCAGGGCATTTTTCAAAATTCCTTGAAAGTTAAAAAACTGTGCCGCCACAATCAAAGCCAAAACTAAACCAATCCCTAAAATCAACTTCCACTTATTTGATGGCGGCGGATTTTGCTCGGTTGGCGATCGGGAATCATTCATTGCTTAAAATCTCCATTCTCAATAATATGGGCATGGGGAATTGGGAATTGGGAATTGGGAATTGGGAATTGGGAATTGGGAATTGGGAATTGGGAATTGGGAATTGGGAATTGGGAATTGGGAATTGGGAATTGGGCATTGTTAGCTGTTGACTGTTAACTGTTAACCGTTAACTAATGACTAATGACTAATGACTAATGACTAATAACTAATGACTAATGACTAATGACTAATGACTAATGACTAATGACTTCTCAAGTCAAAGTGCCGCCGCAGCTAGAACCGCAACCCGCCGTACAGCCGTAACAATAAGCAGCAGTTTGCACATTTTGAATCACATCTAAACTGCCAGATTCCAGCAATTTAGCAACAGTTATCTGTTCCCCGCTGCGAGTTTTAGCCGGCAGATTTTCCATTTGGTTAAAATCGCAGTCGTAGACATTGCCCAAATAGTCGATCGACAATTCATTGCGGCACATTAAATGATCCACAGTACCGGGATTAAAATTATCCTCCAAAAACCCCAGATAAGGCTTGTGCAGTTTCTTGTGTTCCAAATGAAACTTAGTCCGTCCCACCGGCAAATTAGTAATCGCGAACAAGTGATTAAAACAAATCCCAAAATTTTCAGCTAAATAAACCTGATAATCTCGCTGTAACTTGCCTTGTTCCGCTGTTAGCGAAAACTTATCTGTTGTCGGCACTTGCGGATTGTACACCAAATCCAGAATCAAATTTGGGTTTTTTCCGTATCCCAACTGATTCAGCTTTTGCAGCGCCCGAATGGAACTGTCAAAAACACCGCTGCCGCGCATTTTGTCAACATTATCAGCTTGGTAGCAGGGAAGCGATGCAACTATTCTGAGTTGGTGCTGCGCGCAATATTCAGGAATATCCTCAAAACCTTTTTCAAAGTAAATCGTTAAATTAGAACGAACAATTACCTCTTTACCTGTTGCCCTGGCAGCTTCCGCCAGCGGTTTGAAACCGTAAAGCATTTCGGGAGCACCGCCGGTGAGATCGACAGTTTGAATTTGAGGAAAACGGCGAATAATTTCAATTAATTGGTCGCAAACTTCCGGGGAAAGTTCTTCTGTTCGTTTCGGGCTAGCTTCTACGTGACAGTGAGTGCAAGCGAGGTTGCAGCGTTTGCCGAGATTAATTTGTAAAACTGTAATCTGCTTTTTAGTTAAAGCTGAGTTGAGTTTGTTTTTGAAAGGGGTGATTGCTGTCTGAATCATCTGCTAAGTTTTTTAGTCTTTGCTGGCAACGGATTTAGAGGCGTTCTGGTAGAACCTCTCTGATAATTTAGCACTAATTTTGTGGATGCGACAGTGACAATTTTTAACTTGTTGCTACAAATTTAATTGAAACTCACATCTCGCACCATTCTTAAAAACAGGCAAGATGCCTGTTCCACAAAGAGTGAATTTCTTGTGGGGAGTAGGGTTTGGGTAGGAGATCCCGCCCGTAAAAGGCTTATTGACAATACTGCAACTCAGTTAAAACTGACATCTTGCACGATTCTGGCTTAACAAGCAAGATGCCTGTTCCACAGGAGAGTAATTTTCTTGTGGAACAGGCATCTTGCCTGTTCATAAAAGGCTTATGGACATTACTGCAAGAGCTGAATTAAAACCGACAAGGTAAGAATTATAATTTTGACACTAATCTTACTTTAGAGTGTCAACTAATTTCTCAACTCGTGCTTTAATTTCATCTCGAACGCGGTGAAAAGTTTCGATCGGCTTTCCGTCGGGGTCATCTAGTTGCCAATCTTCAAATACTTCTCGCAATACCCACGCTTCGGGTAAATTCACGCCGCAGCCGCACAGAGAAATTACGGCATCGTAGTCTTCGGCACAGAAATCGCTTAAAGATTGTGATGTTTGGTCTGCGATATCAATGCCGATTTCTGACATGACTTGAATTGCTGTCGGGTGAACTCTGCTTGATTCTAAGCCGGAACTGGTGACAGCAATCTTGCCGTTTCCGATGGTTTTAGCGAATCCTTCTGCCATTTGCGATCGGCAGGAGTTTCTTTTGCAAACGAACATTACTTTTTTCATGGTTTTTGTTGGTTGTGAGTTGTGAGTTGTGAGTTGTGATTTGTGAGTTGTTAGGGCCCCGGCGGTTAGAAACCGCGGCTACACAACCGAAGTCCACCTCCGTGGACTGAAGAGAAATTCTTGATTCTTCAACCCGCGCAGGCGGGTTTTGTTTTTGTAGCCGCGATTTCAATCGCCGGGTAATTCGATCGCCCGATGTTTCGATCGCCTTAATTAACTTCCAGGGCACGATTTGCTAGGTCGATCGCCTCCTTAGCAGCTTGTTCCTTGCGTTCGCTGTGCCGATCGGTCAAATAATCCACTTGCTCCCGCAACAGCAGGGTAAACTTGTACAGTTCCTCCATCACGTCGATCGCCCGATCGCGAAAAGCCGAATCCTTCATCGTTCCATCTTCATTAAACTCCTGATAAGCCTTAGCAACCGAAGACTGGTTCGGAATCGTAAACATCCGCATCCAGCGGCCCAAAATTCTCAAAGTATTGACAGCATTAAAAGACTGGGAACCGCCGCTGACTTGCATCACCGCCAAAGTTCTACCTTGAGTCGGTCTGACAGCCCCAATACTTAAAGGAATCCAGTCAATTTGATTTTTCATAATGCCAGTAATATTGCCGTGCATTTCTGGACTAGACCACACTTGACCCTCCGACCACAGGCTTAATTCCCGCAACTCTTGAACCTTCGGATGAGTATCAGGAACGCTGCCATAAATCGGCAATTCCCAAGGATGAAAAAACCTAACTTCTGCACCGAAACCCTCAATAATTCTCGCCGATTCTTCCGCCAATAAACGGCTGTAAGAACGCTCCCTTAAAGAGCCGTATAAAAACAAAATTCTCGGTTTGTGCGTGAAACTTTTCATGATACTTTCAATTAAAGTCCCGAAATCCGTTCGACAGTTCCCGATAAACTGCGACTGCTAATTGCGCTCCCCAAATCGGAGCAATCCAGTAAACCCAATGGTGTTCCCAAATGCCGCCAATTAAAGCTGGCCCCAGAGAGCGGGCAGGATTCATGCTCGCTCCGGTAATCGGCCCCATAAATGCAGCTTCCAGTCCTACAGTTAACCCAATTGCTATCCCGGCAAAACCGATGTGAGCGCGTCTATCTAATCCCGAACCGAGGATAACAATCATCAGGATAAAAGTTAATACAGTTTCTAAAATTAGAGACTGCAACCAATTGCCGTTTAGAGGAACTGTTGCACCGAGATTTGCCACTTTTCCTAGGCTAATTAGCAGCAGTTGAGAAGCTGCGATCGCCCCCGCACACTGCGCCAAAATATAGGGCAAAACTTTGTATTTTGGGAAAAAACCGCTCGCCCAAAACCCTAAAGTTACGGCTGGGTTAAAGTGCGCGCCGCTGATGTGTCCGATCGCGTAAATCATCGCTGCTACAACTGCACCAAATACAAAACTGATGCCTAAATGAGTTACTGAACCACCGCTAATTTGGTTAACCATCACCGCGCCGGTGCCTGCAAAAACTAGAATAAACGTGCCGAGGCCTTCGGCGATCGCTTCTCGGCTGCAATCTCTCGCCCCTGAAGCTAACTTCTTTACTGTTGCACCCATCGCTGTCAACTCATTGGTTGCCAAAGATCATATCAAAATTATTTGATATGTCAATTTTTTTCTTTTGGTTCGATCGTCCCGGATGCAAGTCTCCGTAAAACGAGAGAGAAGTTTAGTCAGAACGATCGAATCAATAGAGGTTGCTTTACCGGACAAGATCCGCGCCAGCACAAGGGCGCGCCGGCAGGATCTGGATGAAGCGGCGGTACTCGGCGAGGTACTGTTCCAGGGCGAGAAACTGAGCGAAATTGAGGCTGTAGTATATCCAGCGGCTTTCTTGGCGGCTGCGGACTAAACCGGCTTCTTTTAAGGTTTTGAGGTGAAAAGAGAGTTTAGACTGAGGGACAGAAAGCCGATCGCACAAATCGCAAACGCACAATTCTTGCTCCCGCAGCAACTCCAAAATTTGAATCCGCAGGGGGTCAGAAAGCGCGTGAAAGCCTGCGGAGACAAGTTTTTCTGAAATCTGCGGTTGGGCCGTGCGATCGCCCCCTGCCGTAGAATTTTTAAGCATCAATTATTTTGAAAACATCCATACAAAACATCATAGTTTCTCCAGCTTCATTCCAGAAAATTGGTGGATTTAGTATCGACATATCCTGCCGGCGGAATATTATTTCGGATTCTCTACCCGCGCCGGCACATCAGTCAATCCGGCTTTCTGCATCAGCGAAATCACCCCTACAGATAGAATTCCCCCAATAACTACCCCGACAACTACCAGGATGAGAAAACCTTTTTGCAGAGTTTTCTTAGTAGCCGGGTGGTACTGTGTCGGCAATGCTTCACCTTGCTCGTCAACTTCTTGATCCAAGGGGTCTAGCGGATCGGACGGATTTGAGTTAAAAGGATTGGGTGCTTGATTCATGGCTAGTTTTGGTTAAAGGAGATTGACAACTATTTTAACTTGCGATTTGCCCTGGCAGCTTAAATAATACATTCTGGTTTTACTCAAGACTCGATAAAATTTATTAAGATACCTAGAATTTTACCAACATTATTAATAAAATATTCGCTGTTGTCAATCTCGATCGCAATTCCTGATAATTTGAAAAATTTCCAGATACTCCCAGTTGTGACTCGATTTTATGATTCCGATGCAACCGGAAACGATAGGACTGTCTGTTCGGGCGATCGGCTAATTAGAAAATCGCAATAACCGCTCAAACCCTAGCAGCGTCTACATTGAATTCTCGACCTAAAAATAAACTCATCCGTTCCGGCAGCAGTTTTTTGATTTCAACTAATATTATCGGCGCGACAATTAGCTCGGATCGAGCTTTCTCCGAATTAATTTCTAGTGCTAAAGGCAGGTTGAATTGCAAAGTTTCTTGCAAAAAACTGCTGGGTTCTATTTCTGGAATGTCGGCAAACAAGCCCATCTTGCTCGAAAAGGCGATGCCGAAAGCTGCCTTAATCTGTTCGATGCTAAATTGACTGTAGGGCATTTAAATCCCTCTCTAGAAAAATTAAGTGTTTTTAAGAAGCTAACATTATATCACTTGAAGCGCTAAAATTTTGAAGCGGGGGTATTTATATACTTGCCACTTGTCCAATGCTTTGTTTTAAAGATAATTACTATGACGTTACGCGAACTTCAAGACCGAGCACTGAGGTTGTCTGCCGAGGAGCGATGGCAGTTAATTAATGCTTTGATGCGATCGCTCCAACCGAAACCCCGATCGAAGGTGAAGCCGAAGGGTTTAGCCGCGAGTTTAATTGGCATTGCGAAAACGGACGCGCCACCACCTACAGATGCCGAAGTAAAGGCAATGTTGGATGAGCGGTTAGTGCAAAAGTATCTGTGATGAAAGTTTTATTTGATACCAATGTTTTACTGGATGCAATGCTTGCCCGCGAACCTTTTGTAGCAGATGCTGCTTTTTTACTGAATGCAGTTGAATCGGGGCGAGTTGAAGGGTTTATGTCGGCGACAACCGTTACGGATGTGCATTATTTGGTGGGACGACAAACCAAGAGTTCTGAAGCTGCGATAGCTGCTGTAACTCGACTGTTGGCATTAATGGAAATTTGTGCGGTGGATCGAGAGGTTCTGGAGCAGGCGATCGGGCTGGGATTACCTGATTTTGAAGATGCGGTGCAGATAGCGTGTGCGATCGAGTTAGAGTTAGAGGCGATCGTTACTCGGGATGTGAATGGATTCGCAGGGTCTCCGATTCCTGTTTTGTCACCTCAAGAACTGAGAAATCGGTTGAGCTAGCAGAGGACTGAATAAATGAAGGGATCGGTGTTTCATCGCCGTCTTAAAAGCGCGGAAATGAAACACTTACAAAAGTATCGGTATCTGTTATCCTTCTGCTTTCTCTAAGCGATCGAGAGAAATTGTTGCCGCTTGAGATACTTGGGGATTGCTGTCTTTTTCTAAGTATTTCAAAGCCGAAACGCTCTTGGCGCTGGGCAAATTCCCCAAAGCTTCAGCCAGCCTCTGCCGGATCAGCCAATCTTCCGATTGAGTAAAATCGAGGATGCGATCGATCGCGCCAATGTCCTTAATTTCCCCCAAAGCCGAAATCGCCGCCTGCTGGATCACCACTTGCTCGCATTCGAGAGCTCTCAGCAGTACGTCGCGAGCCCGGGGATCTTTGAGATTCCCCAGAGAAACAGCAGCACTGAAGCGCACCAGCCATTCAGTATCTTCGTAAAAAGCCCGCACCAAAGCCTCAAAAGCTCGGATGTCTTCGAGATAGCCCAAAGCACCGGCAGCGTCAGCGCGAATGCCGTAATCAGGTTCTGTTTCTAACAATTTGACTAGAATAGGATAGCACTCAGCAGTCGGTTTGACTCCGAGAGCAAACACAGCCATCGATCGCACTTGCAAACTTTCATCATTCAACACCTTTTTAATCAAAGGTACGGCCTCTGCTGCCGGCACGTTCCGCAAGTTAGCCAAAGCCACCATGCGATCGGCGGAATTTTCGCTTTCTAACTTGGCTGCAATTTGTTCTAAGCTTAAAGTTGTCATTATCGGTAAATCTTGTAGTAAAACTTTACATTTTGGTTATTTTGATTATAAGCGAGTCTCCGGTTAAAAGCAGGCAGTAAAAACCGCCCCGCGTATCTTACCTTTGCAAACTGATGAGACGATGGATCGGAAGGTCATTCGATTTTCCATTTTTCGATTTGAGATTTGAGATTGACCCCACGGCTCAATTCGGGGGCTCTTCTGATTTGAGATTCCAGATGCTCCCGATTGATTCCACGGATCGATCGCGTGGCGATACCACCCTTGAAATTCGCTTGTCATTGGGAAATGGAAATAATAAATTAGAAAGTCTATTATTAAAATCCCAAGCACAGGCGAGGTGTTTCTAGTGTTTGTGCAGTTCTCTAAGACTTTGCCCGATCGTGATACCAGTTTCCCAAACAATGCAACTCGGTAGCTCGCACTCCAAACCCGCTCTGCAATCAATCGTTCCCCCATCCCCAATCGAAAATGGTATTAGCCACCCTCTGACAACCTGCCACCTGCCATCAACTATGTCCCTTTACCACCCACCCTTTTACTCCTCAGCATTAGAACAGGCGATCGACCGCTACCCCCTAACCGCAGGGCCTGATACTTCCTTAGCAGTGGCGGTCGCCCTGATGAGTCAGTTGCAAAATAGTTGTCCCCTCATCAAAACACCTTTACCCTCCGATCGGGGGGCGATGAGCGAAGCCTCCGCCTCGGACAAGGTACGGGCCCGCTGCGTCCTAGTTGTGCAAAACCAGCAGACTATTAGCACGGGCAACTTATCCGAAAACCCCAGCCGCGGGCTGTTGCTGGGCATATTAACTCCCGCCGACTTAGTGACGCTGATCGCTTGTGGCAAAATCGACACTCAGAAAAAAGTAGCGCTGCACAAAATACCCATTTCCGAAGTAATGGGGACGGTGTCGGTTTTCCTCACAGCATCCGACGACCAAGACGTATTCGGCGCTTTATCGTTATTTCGCCAGCACAAAATTCGCTATTTGCCGATCGTCAATCAATTTCGCCACTTGGTAGGAGTGCTGACTAGGGAAAGAATTCGGCAAGTATTGCAGCCTTCAAACATTCTGAAATTGCGGCGGGTAGCAGAATTGATGACTACGCCAATTACAGCGCCCCACACCAGCTCGCTCAAAAGCATCACCGAACTGATGTCAGAGCATCAAGTCAGTTGCGTAGTCATTACAAAAAACAAAGAATTAACAATGGAGAAGCCCAAAGATGACTATACCTCCATTTTTCACTATTCCTTTCACCAACCTTTGGGAATTATTACCGAATACGACATCGTGCAGGCACTGTTTCTAGAACTAAATTTCGAGCAAACCCCAGCTCAAAAAGTCATGAGAACTCCCCTGCAATTTCTGCAACCTTCCGATTCCCTGTGGACGGCGCACAAACAAATGCAGCAGCAACAAGTGCAGCGGTTGGTCGTGTGCGGGGGGCGCGGAGAACTGTTGGGACTGATTACCCAAACCAGCTTGCTCCGAGTCCTCGATCCCACAGAAATGTACCGAGTTGTCAAACAGTTGCAGCAGTCGGTTTATCAACTGCAAGCGGAAAAATTGGAACTGCTGCAAAGCCGCAATGCCAAACTCGAACAGCAGGTGCGGGAACGGACTGCAAAACTCCACGAACAGGTGCAGCGCGATCGGCTGTTAACTCAAATTTCCTTGCGGATTCACCAATCCTTAAACCTCGAAGAAATTCTCAACGCCAGCGTCGATGAAGTCCGGCAAGTTCTGCACGCCGACAGAGTAGCGATCGTGCGTTTGGAGTCGAAGGATTTGGGCATCGCCGTGGCAGAATCTGTTGCATCGAAATGGTCTTCAATCTTGGGAGAAATCATGCCAGATACAATGTGGCATGAATCTGCGTTCGCGCTCGAACAGGAAATATACGCCGTCCCCGACATCGAGCAAGCTAATTTAAATGCCGAAACATTTGCGCGATTGCAGCAAGCGCAAATCAAAGCTTATTTGATTGTACCAATTTTGCAAGACAGCAATTTGTGGGGCGTGATGTGCGTCCATCAGTGTTCCAAGTCGCGGCAGTGGCAGCCTTCGGAAGTGGATTTGCTGCTGCAACTGGCAACTCAAATCGCGATCGCCATTCAGCAAGCCCAACTTTACCAGCAAGTACAAAATCTCAACACCGACCTCGAACGCCAAGTCCAAGAACGCACCGCCCAATTGCAGCAAAAAGTGCAGGAACTCCAGCATTTAAACGTTCTCAAAGATGAATTTCTCAGCACAGTTTCTCACGAACTGCGAACGCCTTTAGCTAACATGAAAATGGCTATTCATATGCTGAAAATTTCTCCCACAGCAGATAGAAGGCAGATTTATTTAGAAATTTTAGAAACAGAATGTACTAGAGAAACTGATTTGATTAATGCTTTGCTAGACTTGCAGCGGCTCGAAGCAGCAGCTTGTCCGATCGACCTCGAACCAGTAAACTTAGAAGTCTGGCTGCCTGCGATTATCGAGCCATTTTACACTCGCACCCAGAACCGCCACCAGCATTTGCGAGTAGAGTGCGATTCTCACCTCCCCACGATCAGTTCCAACCGCGCTAGTTTGGGACGAATTTTAGCAGAAATCCTCAACAATGCCTGCAAATATACCGCCAATGACGGCGAAATCTCTCTCAGGGTTGAGTGCAAAAACGGACACTGGGAAGGCGGAGGAAGCGGAAAAAATCCGATCCAAGCAACTGATTTGAATTCCTCCATCCAATTTACACTCAGCAATCAATCGTCGATTTCGATAGAGGAATTGCCTCGAATTTTTGATAAATTTTATCGAGTTCCCAACGCTGACCCCTGGAAACAAGGAGGTACAGGTTTGGGTTTAGCTTTGGTTCAAAAACTTGTCGAACAGTTGCAGGGAAAAATTGAGGTTGAAAGCAGCAATGGCTGGACTAATTTTACCGTAACATTTCCTACTAACCTGGATGAGAATTAGTCCGCCATCAGTTGATTTGAGCTTTGAGATTTACTCGACCAATTAATCTGGGAAATTGAACAAGAGTCGGAAATCTGTAAAAGTGCGATCGTTTTTAATCCCAGTCCCGATCGTAAAACTTGCATTCGGAACGATCGAACGAATATTATGCCATTTTTCTAAAATTTTGCAACAGTATCAAGGACGGGTTGTTGAATATTTTCGCTTGTAGCAAGGATCTGGGTGAACCCGCCCTACAAAAACTGTTGCAAAATTTGTGAGAATCAGTATTGTTGCGATCGTCCTTTTCGCACAGGAACTCATATCGTTTGCTCGTTACCAGGCTCTGCCTGGTAATGCAGATCCGGAGGCTCTGCCTCCTTTGAGGAAGGCAACTTACAGGAGAGAGAACTGTAGGATGTGTTTAAGTTATTAAGTTTTCGATCCTCATATCGTTTCCGGTTGCATCGGAATAATAAAATCGAGTCGTACCGCCAACAGTCAACAGTCAACAGTCAACAGTCAACAGTCAACAGTCAACAGTCAACAGTTAACAGTCAACAGTCAACAGTCATGAGGAGTGCAACCGGAATTGATCTCACTCTTTTTTGGGAGCTAGTTTGCGGATACCAGACTCTACTGGTGCAAAATTTAAATATTCATTTTTATCTTCCAAAGCCAATGATTTAGATGGTTGATAATTCTTGCCTTTAATGGGGTGATTGGCAACTGTGCCCAAGCATGGTATGCCAAAATTTTCTAATTGACTGAAAATCGTTTGGACTACAGAAAACTTGGCCTGACGAATTGCTACAACCATCAGTATGCCATCTGTGCGCGCCGATAAAAAATTCGCATCTTTACTGTCAACCAGCGGCGGCGTATCGTAGATAACTAAGTCAAATGATGCGTGAAGTTCTTCCATTAAATACTGCATCCCAGATGAGGCAAGCCGTCTGGCAGCACCGGGAACAGGAAGACCCGCAGTTAATACAAAAAGATTATCTTCTAAATGCGATCGCTGGATAATTTCGCTGGGTTGGTATTTATTGTCGAGCAAGTTGCTCAATCCCTTGAGATTAGGCAGTTCCAACAGCAAGTGCAGGCTGGGCGAATGCAAATCGGCATCTACTAACAGCACTCGCTGGCCCGCCAGCGCTGCCACGTGAGCTAAGTTTAGAGCAACAGTAGATTTGCCTTCGTCAACTGTAGCCGAACCAACTGCCAAAGATCTAATGGTTCGATTGGAAGAAAGAAAGCGAATATTAGTATAAAGAGAGTCAAAAGCTTCTATAAATTCTGAAGCAACTTTTTTATTCCCCTTTTTTCCTTCAATATAAGCATAGGAATTAGCAATAGAAGGCGGAAAAGTTTTAGCATTTTTGTCCCGAGGAATCACTCCCAATAAAGGTACCTCAAACGCATCTTTAATGTCATCAGGAGAGTAGAAAATATTGCGTAACTTTTCAATCAGGATAGCGACTCCCAAACCCAATACTAACCCCCCAACAATTGCCATGAAAAATTTGTTGGCATTTTTCGAGGGTACGGGAATATATTTGCCAGTCTTAGGATCTCGCGGTATCCGGGGCTCCGAAATTATTTCCCAAGGTACTTGGCTTTGAGCAGCTTGGACGCGCAGAGTTTCTCGCTGAGTTAAAAGTTGATCGCGGGTGCGGGATGCTATGTCTAATTGCTGTTGCAGTTCGTTGTAGCGGCGGGCTATACTGGGGAATTCTCTTGCTTGTCGGCTCAAATCATTTTTTGTTTGGCCGATCGCCTGACTGCGAGCTTCTAAAACTTGAACTTGGTTAGCAGTATCAACCAATTGTTTGATCAAGCCTATGCGAATCGAATTTTGAAAATTCTGAACTTTAGCATTCGCTTGCGCTCCTACTAAATTTTGCCCCAAAATTCGATCTGTTTGCTGGTTGAGCAAAGCTACTAAATTTGCCCGCTTGCGCTCTAAAGCTTCCACTATCGGGTTAGCAGCTTTAAAACGAGCTGTTTCTACAGCAATCTGACCTTCTACTTCCTTAACCTTAGTCAGCAACTCTTTATATTGAGGTTCTTCGCTTAAAGCTGAAGCAGCAATAGCTTCATTCGGTGTAAAATCTAATTGTTTTTGCAAGTTAGCATACAGCGTTTTTTGTTCCTGAAGCAGCCTTTGAGTTTCTAACTCTAAAGTTTCTACGGTACGAATTTGCTGGATCAATTGCGCGCCTTGTTCTTTAGGATCTGTAATCTTTTGCTGCTGCTGTATCACCTGCAACTCTGACTTCAGGTCATTTACGCGCTTGCTTAGTCCCGGAAGCTGGTTTTCAATAAACTTAACTCCTTCACCAATGCGACTCTTGCGTTCGTCAAGGCTGTACTTTAAATATTTCTTTTTAGTTTCTTGTAAAACAAACTCAATTACTTCTGGTTCTTGCGCCATGAAACGAACTTCCAAAATTTTAGTTTGCGTCAGCTCATTGTCTCCGAGGCGCAAAACTAGCAATCCTTTTTTAAGAAGTTCCTCGGTCATTTCTGGATACTTTTTTTGGACTTGTTTCGTAATAGCCGATAGCATCTCAGGACTCTGGAGAATTTGAAGTTGAGTTGCGTAGTCCAAACTAAAAAAATCTCGACTAGGCACTCCCCCCCCCTCGCTGCGATTGGCGAGTGCAGCGGGGTCAGCTATTCTGGCCTCCGTTGTCACCGGTTCCACTAGCATCCGAAAATCGCCTTGAAATGTTTTCTTGCTTTGCTTGATCTGAAAATAAACTGCACCGCCTGCTAGACCTACAATCCCGATGATGACTAGGGCTTTTCGCGCAAAAGTCCTAAACAACGGCTTGAGATTCAATCCTTTCTGAGGCTGCCCGCTTAACTCCTCTCCCTCGTCAACGGAAAAGTGCTGCACCTGTCTGCTCTGGTTGCTAATGGGTACGATATGAGAGTCCTGTTCTTTTTCCATGTTGACCTCTTTCATATTTTTTTGTGAAATCAGCTTTGTTCTGTGTCCATTGTGATTGATACTTTCACCCTTGACTTCAGGATATCACAGGAGATTCTTGGTTGGTCGGTTCTAGTTCCTGCTAATAGTTCTCACTACTTTCACATCATACACAAACATAACTAAATCTTTATGTTTTGCGTGCTGCAATTTTTTTTTACTAATTGTTTGAGTGTTGTATCCGACTGTATTTTTTTTTCTGTGTTGCGCTTCAATTCAGGCTTTATGGGCCGCTGTGCCAACTTTTCCCGGTGTCGCCGAGCTCGGTAGCCATCGCGCGATAACTTTACCAAAATTTTACAATTTGCCCTCACACCTCAGCAGCCGATCGCGCTGCTATTGCCTTGTTATCTATTATGCCACTTTCCTGTTGAACGTCAACTGTAGCACCTGTTAACTTACCTGCTAATTGAGAGACTAAAAAACGGACATTTTCCCTCTAGATATAATTAGCAGCATTCAGCAGACTTTTGGAACTGCCACTAATCGAATCAATTTCCGATAAAAATCTGGCTTTTGTTGATAATTATCAACTTTTCGACGAGCTGGATGACTGTTTAAGTCAATCTAGTTATTTGTCCCTAGGATGATATCACAAACTCACCACAACTCTCATATCATACACCGATCTCAATAGTGAGAAATTGACATAAAATTTAATGATTGGCGAGTTAAAAGTCGATCGACATTGCGAAAAACTCAAGCTTTAGGAGTGTTTATACCTGGAGCGAGTTGCTGGCGACACATTCTTAAAGGAAGAAAAAGAGTTAGCACATAATGGGAAGATTGCTATAGATATCGCCAGGATTAGCTCTTGGTAGCTGTTAGTTTTTGAGTTTAGTAATTCCACATTGCCGATCGCAGTTTACTGATTTTGTGCTTTCTTTTCTCGAAGCTGCAACAAAATTGCTGCATGAACTTCGCGGGTAATCGGATAAAAATATGTGAGAATCATGCCGCAAATTAAAGCAATTGTGGGCAGGGGGCCGATCGCAAATCGAATCGCGAACAGCGCAGAATCTGGCTGTATGGGAGGGGCTTGTCCCTGAACTGTGGCAAGAAATCCAGCTTGTTCTAATGCTTGTCCTACAAACCACAAGCCCAATGCCAAACCAATTTTTTGCAGCAACACCATAAACGAATAGAACACGCCTTCGCGTCTTTCGCCTGTTTGGAGTTCGTCGAGTTCAATCACATCCGGTATCATCGACCAAGGTATGAGATAAGCAGTGGAAACTCCCACCCCGGCCATTACTGCTAACAAATACATCTGCACTACTTGTCCCGGTTGCAGGAAAAACAGTCCGGCTTGGGCGATAATCCACAAACTCATGCCCATAAAATAAACAGC
The DNA here is from genome assembly GCF_049646505.1 of Microcoleus sp. Lineage (GTDB taxonomy): Bacteria > Cyanobacteriota > Cyanobacteriia > Cyanobacteriales > Microcoleaceae > Microcoleus. Next base: position 3,067 of record NZ_JBARVX010000250.1, on the reverse strand, counting down.
TTTTTTGCCGTATCTCTCGCTGACTTTACTCCAAACAAATAGCATGGCGAGTGCCGTGCCTTGAACTGCGATCGCAGTTTGGGTAAAAGTTGCAGCCGGCAGTTTCATCCAGTTGATGACAAAATAGGGCAAAATAGAAGCAGTTAATTGCACGCCCAGCCAAGAACAGAGATAAATTCCAATTACGTATAAAAAAGGACGATTGTTAAATGCAATCCGCAATTGTTCTTTCAGCGGCAAGGAAGTTGAGTTGTCTTCTCCTGGATGTTCTTGCAATTGAGATAAAACGTGTTTGCGGGTTCCCAAAAAGCACCAGTACAAAGGCAATACTGAAATCACTGCACAGAGTGCGCCTAATATTAAGTATTTTTGGATGTCATCTTTAACTATTGCAAAGATAATTTGCGCTATAATTAGCGACAAAATGCTGCCGCCGATGGAGAAAGAAAACCGAAAACTGTTAAGGCTAGTGCGTTCGTTGTAGTCTTGGGTTAATTCTGGAGTGAGGGCGGTGTAAGGCAGGTTAACGGCGGTGTAGGCGGTGTTAAATAAAATGCCGATCGCCACATAGTACCAAAACAATATCGTAGGATCTTTGCTGGGAACAATCCACTGCAAAAAGAAGAAGATGCCGAAAGGAATTGCGCCGTAAACCATCCAAGGATAGCGGCGGCCCCACCGATGAGATGTGCGATCGCTCAAAACCCCCACAATCGGGTCATTTATAGCATCCCAAACCTTGCCAATTAACAAAATGTTACTAGCAGTACCCGCAGCCAAACCGGCGACGTTAGTAAAGAAAAACAGCAGGAAAAATACCAGAACATTCGCCGTAATTGCGGGGCCGAGGTCTCCGGCACCATAAGCTAATTTTGTTGAGAAACTGAGTTTTTTGGTTTCGAGGTTGTCGGCTGCTGCTTCAGGGGGGGAAGTATTGCTCATAAGCTGATGTTTCGGGATTTTTAGGCAGTCTCAGTCTTTCCAGTAGGAGTATAACTCACGCTACGTCGCTATACTAAGTTTTTTTTGGGCGATCGGGATGATTTTGAATAATGGGTAATTGGTAGTCGATCGACAAATGCTTCCCAAGTATAATCGCTGATTCGTCAATATCTTTTGCATCGAGCAAGTAAAGCATTTTTGCTATGTTGCAAATAGCGTTTATTTGTATTGGCGGTGTTCCCAGTTCGCTGACACCGACACCGCACCATTGGAGGCAGATGCGGAAACGGAACAGCTACAGCATTTTTTGTGATTTTTTGTTCGCTGTTTGCCGTTTTGTTGCGAAATGTTTTGGTTGTTATAGCAATCCTTGCAGGAGTCGTAAAGTTTTTTACCCCACCCCAACCCTCCCCTTATTAAGGGGATGGAGTAAGAAATTCACAAATGATTTAGGATTCCTATACATCAGTTGTTAATCCGATAATATTTATGCTGTTACTACCAAATTTGGGTAACATACTCCTTTGATAATGGAACCGCGAAGACGCAAAGAACGCGAAGAGAAGAGGAAAGAGAAGAGTCAGAATATCGAGGGGATGGCAAACTCGGATTTGGTATTAAATCCTCAACCCGGTTTGTAGGCCGAATCAGAGTTTTAGCGATCGACCTACAAAAAAACTGGACTCTGTCAGGCAACAGGGGGCAATTTTTGTGCTACAAATTTTGTTGAATCGTGTCGCAGCACTCAGCAACAGTTGCTCTTTTTTCCATTGTTTCAACTAGGGCTTCGTAAGCTAATTTGTGGTTTTCGAGTAGGTTTTTTGCTCGCATGGAAGCTAAGTTTTGTTTGAGTTGAATTTCGGAATTGGGACGGCGCAGTTGTGTGAGGATGGCGCGGATTTTTGTGCGGTCTTCTGCGCCGCCTTGTGCGCTGCCATAAACAATTTTTTCGGCTACTATTCCGGCCATCCACACTGTACAATATTGGTCTAAAATTTGGGATGAAAGAGTGCCGCTTTGGAGTTGAGATGCTAGTTGTTCGTCTTCAAATCGGACGCCGCCTTGGGCTGTTTGACCTTGTTTGAATGCTTCAAGAGCGCTGAGGGCGTAGCTGGTTACGGGAATTCCTAACAGGTGGGCGACTAGGAAGTGTCCGGCTTCGTGGTGGAGGATGCGATCGCGATTTTGTTTGGAACTTCCCCCCAGCAAATCTACTAAAATTGCGCCGCCTTGACCTTGCCACTGGAAACTGTCGAGGGTTGCTAGCCCCAACAGGCAAAAAGTGGCGATCGCAGGTACGGCCTCTGGTAAGTTGAATAGGGGCCCTAACAATATTGAAACGGTGATGGCGAAGATAGAAATAGCGATAATATTCAAAGATGTGTCTTTCATAATTGGGAATTGGTAATGGGGAATTGATAACTGGGAATTGGTAATAGGAAATTGGGCATCGGCCAAACAGGGCCGAAGAGCATCGGCCAAACAGGGCATCGGTTGAATTATTTTTTTTCCTTCTTCCTTGAGAAAGGCGAAAAGTTACATCAGCCCGATCGCTTACCGGCCGGGACTTCCGAAAAAAACATACCATCTTCTAGTTTGACTGAAAATTGTCGATCGTCCGCCACCTATATTAAAAAGATATTAAAATAAATCAAAGTAAAGTAAAAGTGTTAGTGGAATCCTTCATGTCAGTTTTGGCAGCGATCGCAGTTTTAGGTATCTTGATTGTCGTTCACGAACTCGGCCACTTCTTGGCGGCGAGACTTCAACACATTCACGTCAACCGCTTCTCTATCGGTTTCGGCCCCATCCTCTGGAAGTACCAAGGCCCGGAAACTGAATACGCCCTCCGCGCCTTTCCCCTGGGAGGTTTCGTGGGTTTCCCGGATGACGATCCAGAAAGCAATATTCCCCCCAACGACCCGAATTTGCTGCGAAATCGCCCCGTGCTCGATCGGGCGATCGTGATTAGCGCCGGGGTGATTGCCAACTTGATTTTTGCTTACTTCCTGCTGCTGGTGCAGTTGACCACTGTCGGCGCAGCATCCATAAACTACCTACCCGGAGTTAAAGTCCCGGAAGTCGCAGCAGAAGTCAGTTCGGCAGCTCAAAAAGCCGGAATTCG
>NZ_JBARVX010000249.1:0-11750 GCF_049646505.1 Microcoleus sp. | reverse complement strand
CGAGCAAAATAGGATTTGTATTAACCTTGCAAAAATAGGTCAAGTGCCCATAGTATTCCATCGCCCAATAGCAACAGGATTTAAGGTTAAGACGGGGACGGTCATCAGAGAAGCGGATGGGTGGTATCTTGCCTTGACGCTAGAAGATAAAACGGTTCCCGTGACGGCTGTAGAGATTCAACCGACCGATAAAAATACTCTTGGTATTGACTTGGGAATTACTAATTACGTCTATTTTTCTAATGGCGAAAGAGTTGAAAATCCTAGATTATTGAGGAATTCTGCCGAAAAACTTGCAAGACTTCAAGGGAAGTTAGCTAGTAGAATCAAGGGTTCTAAGCCTTGGAAAATTATCAAGGACAAGATTTCCAGATTCCATCAGTTCGTAGCTAGGGCTAGATTAGATTTTCAATTCAAAATGGCACAGGATTTGTTGAGCAAATGTGATGTTTTAGTTGTTGAAGATTTGAGCGTCAAGAATTTGACTAGACGCGCCAAGCCTAAGACTGATGTTGAGAATGGTAGTTTGGTTTATTTGCCAAACGGTCAGGCAGCTAAAAGTGGCTTGAATAAATCAATGCTTGATGCTGCTCACGGCCAATTTGCCAATATTCTCAAGTATGTTGCTTGGAAATTGGGTAAAAACGTTTTGTTCGTCGATCCCAAGGGAACTTCTCAGTATTGCTGGAATTGCCTCAACAAAGTACCGAAAGAATTGGCAGAAAGGTGGCATTCTTGTCGGTGCGGAGAGTCTTTAGATCGAGACGAAAACTCGGCTAAACTTATCAAAAAGATTGGCCTGAGTCATGAAAGTGGCGGGGGAACTCCGTCACTCAAAAAAGCCCTTGCACAAAGGGAAATAGAAGCCTGCGGTTGGGCGGTACTCCGCTGACCGTCAGGTTCGTTCACTAACAGTTTTTGGGGCTGTCTTCAAAGTTGGTGCAAGTTTCAAGCCCGTAGGTGCTTGAGAAATAAATAGCAAAATTAATCGCAGAACCATGAGCAACAGTGTAATTGTCATTAACGACGAAAAGTTTGAAACAGAAGTGCTGAAAGGAGAGCAACCAGTGCTTGCCTATTTTTGGGCGAGTTGGTGCGGGCCTTGCAAACTGATCGCGCCTTCGATAGACTGGGTAGCGGCAAACTACAGCGACCTGAAAGTGGTTAAGATGGAAATTGACCCCAATCCTAATACTGTCAAGCAGTATAAAGTCGAAGGAGTCCCAGCACTTAGATTGTTTAAAAATGGCGAAGTAGTGCTTTCCCATGAGGGAGCTATTACCAAACAAACTCTGATCGGTTTGCTCGAAGGTCACTTATAAAGTTGGGAAACGATTCGGGAGTTGGCAACTCCCAACTCACAACTATAGCAAGCACAAATATTTTTGAACATCTCTATTTTATCCTCAATACTCCTCTCAAACTCAGCGCCCTCTGCGCTCTCTGCGGTAAGTCAAAAAAAATCTTGTTCGCAAGCAAATTAAAATGCAATTTCAACAAATAGAATAGTTCAAAAATTATAAAAACATTCAATAATATCCTCAACCATTCACAAAAAGTATGCAATTTGCCAAACGTTTAGAATCCCTGCAATTTAATGTATTTGCCGATATGGATCGGGCAAAATCTCTCGCTAGAGCAGCGGGAAAAAATGTGATAGATTTGTCTCTGGGTTCTTCTGATTTGCCTGCGGCGGCTCATATTACAGATGCGATCGCCCATTCCCTATCCGATCCTAGCACCCACGGCTACTTACTGTTTAACGGGACGCGAAATTTCCGGGAAGCAGTAGCTGGCTGGTACGAACAAAAATTTGGGATTTCAGTTAATCCAGAAACAGAAGTGCTGCCGTTAATTGGCTCCCAAGAAGGCACGGCGCATATGCCTTTAGCTGTAATGAACCCCGGAGATTTTGCTTTGTTGCTCGATCCGGGTTATCCTTCCCACGCGGGCGGCGTGTATTTGGCGGGCGGTCAAATTTATCCGATGCCAATATTAGCAGAAAATCAGTTTTTGCCGGTTTTTGAAGATATTCCGATGCCGGTGCTGGCTCAGTCGAAGATGATGGTTTTGAGCTATCCTCACAATCCTACAACTGCGATCGCCCCGCTGGCTTTTTTTGAGAAAGCCGTGGCTTTTTGTCGCCAACACGATCTCGTTTTAGTACACGATTTCCCCTATGTGGATTTGGTGTTTGACAATGCCGCAGGGGCGGTGGATGGTGCGCGCGCAGCCTCGGAGGATATCGAGAAAAACCGTAAATTGATGGCACCGTCAATTTTTCAAGCCGATCGAGATAAGAGTGTGGCGATCGAGTTTTTTACACTATCTAAATCCTACAGCATGGGGGGTTTTCGAGTCGGATACGCGATCGGCAACTCCCAGCTAATTGCAGCCCTGCGACAGATCAAAGCCGCAGTAGACTTCAACCAATATTTAGGAATTTTGAACGGAGCGGTCTCCGCATTAACAGGCCCTCAAGATACCGTCAGAAGCAGTGTAGAAACCTTCAAAAAACGGCGGGACAGCTTTGTAAGCGCCCTACAAAACATCGGCTGGGAAGTACCCGTCCCCCCCGCCACCATGTACGTATGGGCGAAACTGCCCCAACCTTGGACATCTGATTCCATCAAATTTTGCACTCAGCTAGTAGAGAGTACAGGAGTCGCAGCTTCCCCCGGTGCCGGTTTCGGGAAATCAGGAGAAGGCTACGTGCGATTTGCCTTAGTCGAGCCGCCCGAAATTTTAACAGTTGCAGCGAGCAAAATTGCGGAATTTCTCAATTAGAGTTGCGCTGCATTCAATCGCTCTGTTTTGGCCAAATAATCTGCGTTTATCGGCATGGCATCTGCCTTATATTGTTTCCGGTTGCATCGGAATAATCAAATCAAGTCAACAGTCAACAGTCAACAGTCAGTAGGGGCGGTGCCAAGAGTGCCCGCCCTCTTAACTTAACAGTCAACAGTTAACAGTCAACAGTCAACAGTCAACAGTCAACAGTCAACAGTCAACAGTCAACAGTCATATATGAGTGCAACCGCAATTGATATTACATCTGCGGTTTTGCGATCGGCTTTTTTGGAAATTATACCAATTCTTAAAAGTATGGCTACTTTTGAAAATTGGTATAATTTTTCACTACTCTCACTTACGCAAGGGCGATCGCAAACCGGGTTTTTCACAAAATACACAGGTTACAGCCCGCCACAACCATCAGAAACCCGGTTTCGACTCGAAATCCGCAAGTCTTCTGTCGTTATTTCTACCTAAAGAAATAGATATTTTCATACAAGATATGTCAAAATCTATGTTTAGAAATGTTAACGCGAGACATCTTGGGAATTGCCAGTTCCGCTGACCCATTCTAAAAATCCTTGAAATGAATTTTGTCTGGGCAGCGATTGTTCCGTAGCTGCGATCGCGCATCCCAAAAATACCGCGCTTCCCAAAATTGCCAGCAGCGGAAAATGCTTGCCGAACCCAAAGTCTCGCTGGAGGCGAGCTAGGGGCCGGCTCTGACGCCTGATCATTTTTCCTACCGTCAGTTGTTTGATACTAAAAGGATCGCGGACAAAATGACCGCTCCAGCTAATTACCATGTGGGAATGGCAGTGGGGACAAGTGAACAGTCCGCTGACCATTCCAACGGGGCCGAGGACGCTGGAACGGTTGCAAATCGGGCAAGTGACAGAATGGGTGTTATAGGTGGGAGCGTTCATAACTGTTTTTCTGGAGTAAAAAAAACAACAACCAATTGAGAGCTTGTGTAACGCCAAAGGCATAAACCTTTACAGGCACTTTATCCTTAATTCCTAGTTTACAGCGGCGATCTGGTCGATCGGAGCTCACTGCTTGAAAAAACCTTCAAATTGCCAATCCCGCAACGAGTGCAAGTCAGCAGCACAGGTGAGATTGTATTGCAGCGGAGTCAGGCTTATTCTGTTGTCGCGAATAGCTTGTACGTCTGTAGGAATATCATGAGGCACTGACGGATCGCAGGTTTCTTCCACATCTTCTAACAATTCCCCAGCCAGCCAATAATAAGTTTTGCCGCGCGGATCTGTGCGCTTTTGAAATATGTCGAAATAGCGGCGAATGCCTTGACGGGCGATCGTAACTCCGGTAATTTCTGCTTGTGTCACCGCTGGTATGTTGACATTCAACAGCGTCGGTTTGAGCATTGGCTGTTTTTCCAACTGTCCCAGCAGGGTGACAGCAAAATCCACCGCCGGCCCAAATTCCTGCGAAGTATAGCTGGCGAGGCTGAAAGCAATGCTGGGAATGCCTTCCATGATTCCTTCCATTGCTGCCGAAACCGTACCAGAACAGATGATGTCCGTGCCTAAGTTCGGCCCGTGGTTGACACCGGAAAGCACAAAATCCGGCGGTTTGTCAAGTAAAGCCCACAAACCTAATTTCACGCAGTCGGCGGGAGTGCCCGAACAAGCCCAAGCTGTGACTGCGGGTTCAAAAACAGATTCGATAATTTCGGCGCGGATGGGTTGGTGCATGGTGAGGCCGTGGCCCGTAGCGGAGCGCTCTCTGTCGGGACAAACTACGCTCACTTCGTGGCCGGCGGTGGCGAGAGCGTTGGCGAGGCTGCGGATGCCTTGGGCAAAGATGCCGTCGTCGTTGCTAATTAAAAGTTTCATTGAAATTTTTTACAGGCCTGAGAACAATCTTAAACTAGATTCAAGTAGGGCGGTCGATCGACCTTTCAACATCAATTCTGCCGGCAATGGTTTAACGGGACTCAAGCAAAAACAGAGACGAAAAAGTATTCAAACCCAGACAGCAAGAGACTTCGATCTCGTATTTGCCTGAATTCAGTATTTACCGATAGTTGCAGCCATTTTTTGGCGATCGGTCGATCGAGCCTTGTCCGGAGAGGTTTTGGGCCGCTTTCTGGCTCGGAAAATGTTTGACTTCCGTTAACCCTTGTCTAGTAAGGTTTTCAATAATGGCAACAAATCCCGCTTTTTATTGTAGATTTTTGCCCTAGGGAGCGCGGAGCAGTTTCTGCTACTCAATCATTCTCAGTAAGCTGTTCTGCATTTATACTGTATGTCAAAAAACAATAAAGCTATTGTGGGGTGGGCAGGAGAGCGGGCCCTGAATATGCAATGTTTATTTGCGCGACAGCTTATATTATCACTACAAACTTCTCAAGCTCCTGTAATTAGCTGATTATTGGCTGATAGTGACTTCCTGACGCACAGATGCGGTAATCGCCTCTACTAGGAATAGTCGCTCGCTAAGTTACAACTTCAGCGTTAATTGCACTAATTTTTTGAAAAGATAAGTCTTTGGAAACTTCTGAATAATTATCTTGCCAAACTGGCGAAAAAGTATCATCTGAACTTAAAAAATTGAATGAATTATTATGCTCTAAAGTTGTCGTCATGTCTGCGTGCAGAAGCTCTAAAAATTTAATATCGTTCCCTAGATCGGCAGCCTCATCCTCATCTACATCTTCAATTACTTGAAAACGTTCTTTATAGGCATTTATTTGATGTTCAATGGCTTTTATAATAAATCTTAAATCTTTAAATGATAGATTCATATTATTTCCATTTCCAAGGACGAATATTTAGCAATCCCTAACTAGACGGTTGCTTGAAGAAGCATATCCTCTACTTGTCTAATTTGCTCCCAATCAATTGCTGCAACCCAAAGACTTTCCTCTTCAGAATATTGCACCACGCCATCCACTTCTAATTCTTCGCTATAGAGGGTGAGCAATTGACCATTTTGCAATTTAATATTTTGGCGACTTAAATCTTCAATTGTACCAACACAATTCAGACGAAGGCGACTCTGTTCATCAGCATTATGAAAGTCTGCAAAGATTCTGGGATAACTCATATTTATTACTACACTTAAGATGATTTTTTTTATGGGGGGATTTATGCAACTGACTCATATAGATGAGCTTGTAGGGTGCGTCAGACGAAGTGATCGATTAATATAACCAGGGTTTTAGCGTCTGACGCACCCTTACTCTATTTGCTAGTTGCCTAAGTCCTAGATGGGTTAGGGATCGTTGGTGTCAGCAGAAGACTTGCTTTTTCTGGTGTTAAGCCAGCGAGAGTTGCATGATTTAAACTTCTGCCAGAAGTACGGATGACATCTCCACCTTCCGAGCGAACTTTAGCCACTGTGGTAACACCCACTTGTCCGTGAGGGATTGCTAATGCTAATTCTGCTACAGACAATTCTACTGCACATTCCACAGAAATTCCCGTGGTGCCACTGGGGTGAGTTCCTGTGGTAAGTCTAATATTTTCTGGACGATTAAGACCACCACGAACTACTAAGGCTTCGTTGGGAATTATCTCTACTGTTTTAGGCATTTTTACTCCTTGGAAATTTGTTACGCAGGGTTAGGTTTTTGGGTATAACCTTGCTGAGTACAGAGGCACGGGGGCCTTAGAGATTGTGCGTTTAGTTAATTTCGCTTCAGAGTTAAAATTATGCCTACAGTAAAAGCACTTCCCAAAATAACAGGGCAGGCCCTAAAGCCCGCCCCATCAAACGATCGACTATCGACTTAGTAATCGAAGTCGCCGCCGCCCATGCCGCCGCCAGCGCCAGCAGGAGCGCCATCCTTCGGCTCAGGCTTGTCAACGACGATGCACTCGGTTGTCAGCACCATGCCAGCAATAGATGCGGCATTTTGCAGGGCAGAACGAGTTACCTTCGCGGGGTCAACGATACCAGCTTCAAACATATCGACAAACTCATTTGTCGCTGCGTTGAAACCGACGTTAAAAGGCTTTTCTTTGACGCGCTCAGCAATGACAGCGCCGTTCAAACCAGCGTTTTCAGCAATCCGCTTCAGGGGAGCAGCCAAAGCCCGTGCCACAATCAAAGCACCGGTCAATTCTTCGCCCTTGAGATTGCTATTAGCCCACTCTTCCAATTGAGGAGTCAGGTGAGCCAAAGTTGTACCGCCGCCGGGGACAATGCCTTCTTCGACAGCAGCTTTGGTGGCGTTGATGGCATCTTCCAAACGCAGTTTGCGATCCTTCATTTCGGTTTCGGTAGCCGCGCCGACTTTGATGACTGCGACGCCGCCGGCCAATTTAGCCAAACGTTCTTGCAGCTTTTCTTTGTCGTAGGAAGATTCGGTTTCGTCCATTTGACGGCGAATTTGTTCGCAGCGGGACTTGACGGCGGCTTCGTTACCTTCGGCAACAATTGTGGTGCTGTCTTTGGTGATGGTGATGCGGCGGGATTTGCCCAGCATATCCAGCTTGGTGCTTTCGAGTTTCAAACCTGCGTCTTCGGTAATCAGTTGACCGCCGGTCAGGACTGCGATATCTTCTAACATGGCTTTGCGCCGATCGCCAAAACCCGGTGCTTTGACAGCAGTCACGTTGAGTACGCCGCGCAGCTTGTTGACGACTAGGGTAGCCAAAGCTTCTTTCTCAATGTCTTCAGCAATGATTACCAGCGGGCGGCCCGAACGCGCTACTTGTTCGAGTACGGGTACTAAGTCTTGTACCAAGCCGATTTTCTTGTCTGTCAGCAGGATGAAGGGTTCTTCTAGAATCGCTTCCATCCGTTCGGCGTCGGTGACGAAGTAGGGAGAAATGTAGCCTTTGTCGAAGCGCATCCCTTCGGTGATTTCGAGTTCGGTGGTCATAGACTTCCCTTCTTCCAGGGAAATCACGCCTTCCTTGCCCACTTTGTCCATAGCGTTGGCAATCATTTGCCCGACTTCATCGTCGTTACCTGCGGAGATGGAACCGACTTGAGCGATGGCTTTGGAATCTTCTACTTGTTTGGCGTGTTTGGCAATTTGTTCGACCAAATAGCCGGTTGCTTTGTCAACACCGCGCTTGAGGGCGATCGCATTTGCGCCGGCTGCGACGTTCCGCAGGCCTTCTTTGACCATTGCGTGAGCTAGAACGGTAGCTGTTGTGGTGCCGTCGCCTGCTGCGTCGTTGGTTTTGGATGCTGCTTGACGGATCAAGGCAACGCCTGTATTTTCTACGTGGTCTTCTAGTTCGATTTCTTTGGCGATGGTAACGCCGTCATTGACGATTTGAGGAGCTCCGAATTTCTTTTCGAGAACTACGTTACGGCCTTTGGGGCCGAGGGTGACGGCCACTGCTTCGGCCAAAATGTCCATACCGCGTTCGAGGGCGCGACGTGCATTTTCGTTGTAGATAATACGCTTAGCCATAGTTTTTGGGGATTTTTGGTTTGAGATTTTGAAGGGAAGGATTTTGGATCGCGGTGAAGTATGTCTGTCATTTGTCCTTTGTCATTAGTTGTTTGGCGGTATTCGCGATCGAACTAATGACTGATGACTAATGACTGATGACTAATTAATTGACGATCGCCAGAATGTCTTTTTCGGCCAACAAGACGTATTCGTCGGTGCCGAGTTTGATGTCGGTGCCGGCATACTTCGAGTAGAGAACTTTGTCGCCGACTTTGACTTCCATTTCAACGCGCTTGCCGTCGTCGTTGCGCTTGCCGGGGCCCACGGCCGAGACTTCGCCTACTTGGGGCTTTTCCTTAGCTGTGTCGGGCAAAAGGATGCCGCCTGCGGTTTTTTCTTCGCTAGCGCTTACTTTTACGAACACGCGCTCGCCTAATGGTTTAACGGTAGAAACACTCAGTGATACTGCTGCCATAAATAAATCTCCAGATTACAGATCCTAGTCATTTAGCCTGCCGGGTCGCTATGAAAGCAACTGCCGACTGCTTGCTACTGACATATTAGCACTCTCGACTCCTGAGTGCTAATTTAGCTTTAGTTAGGGGCGATCGCAACTTGTCTGTCTGTACGGGTTCCCGAACCGAGATTGAGTGGGAGATGGGGAGAGAGGGGGGGAGAGTGGGAGATGGGGAGAGATGGGGAGAGAGGGGGGGAGATGGGGAGAGTGGGAGATGGGGAGAGGGGGAGATGGGGAGAGGGGGAGATGGGGAGATGGGGAGAAGATTTTTGATCGATCGTCGAAATATACAATTTAAATGCATTACAGCTTATGGGAGATTTGGTGATGGGGTGATGAGGTGATGGCTTTCGACGGTCAAAAAATTACTGTTGACGAGTGAATATAATGACAGAAAATCAGGATGAATCTTGCAGCAAAGGCTTGAGAGCTTGTGTCAAAAGCCTGGGAATCGATCGAATCGACCGACATATTTTTATCTGTGCCGACCAAACGGTGCCTAAGTGCTGCGATCGAGAAACCAGTCTGGTAGCGTGGAATTACTTAAAAAAACGCTTGCAAGAATTGGGGCTCGACAAGCCAAGTGCCGATCGGCCCAACTGCATTTTTCGGACTAAAGCCAATTGCCTGCGAGTGTGCGCGTCAGGCCCGATTATGGTAGTCTATCCAGACGGAGTGTGGTACCGCGACGTTACGCCCCCCGTCATTGAGAGAATTATTCAGGAACATCTGATCGGGCAGCAGGTCGTTGAAGAATACGCTTTTTTAACTCATCCTTTGTCGCAGCCCGATCGGGGAAAACCAGGCATTTGAATGTATGTAGCACGGCGTCAAAAAGCACGGCGTTACAAGCAAGGTGCTAAGTTTAAGGATGTGAAGCTCAGATCGCCCTGGGCCGTGCAGCGATCGCGAGCAAACAACTGTACTTTCTTTTCCAGTCTCTGGTAGTGTTTCCGGTCGCTTGAGTTTTTTCAAGAGGCTGAATAGAAATAGTTCGATCGGGAGACATTTTGCCCAAAAGTTTTTCAGTAGCAGACATCAGGCAGTTTGCCAAACTACACTAGAAATAGTTAAATACGTAAGTAAGGAGTCTTTACATTTTTCTAATTTATAAAGTAACAATTAAAATCGGGGCATCAACTTGCAATTGAACATCTCCAGATTAAATATCTCACGCCAGGCTCTTCGAGCGGATTTATTCCATAAATCAAAGTCCGACAACTCGATCGATCGCAGTTAGCTCAGAAGATAATTTTTGTTAACTTCAGCCGGATCGTCAGGATTAATCGGGCGATCGTCCGTCATAGGTTTTGGCTTTGTTCCTAGCGGTAAGGCATTTACAAACAAAGTCCGCCGATCGCTGGGAAAGAAAGCGGTAACACCCGCCCCGCTTTCGGCTTAGCGCAACAGCATCACTCGCGATCGCCATCCGCCGTCAAGCGGGGGTAGGTGTCAGCGGGGGACGAGAACAAACAAGAGTCAAAACAAGAAATTGTGCGGGGTACTGTAGCGGGAACAAACATGAAGGACAATTCAGGAGACCAAAAACGGCTGATGCTGGTTGACGACGACCCAAACTTGATCTTGCTAGTCAAGGATTACTTAGAGTTTCGGGGCTATAACGTCATCACAGCAGAAAACGGCAGACACGCCCTAGAAAAACTCGAAGAAGAAGTCCCGGATTTGATCATCTGCGATGTGATGATGCCGGAAATGGACGGGTACACTTTAGTCAAACACATCAGAGAAGACCCGCGCACGAACTGGATTCCGGTTCTTTTCTTGTCCGCAAAAGGTCAAAGTTCCGATCGAGTAAAAGGCTTGAGTACAGGGGCTGACGTTTATATAGTCAAGCCTTTTGAACCCGAAGAACTGGTAGCTCAAGTAGAATCTTCTCTGAAAGCAGCATCCCGCTTAATTCGCCACTCAACTCCAGGTGTTGACAGCGGCCCAAGAATTAAAGCGCGCCGCAATGTCGAATTGACTCCAACTGAGTTAAAGGTGGTACAGTTGCTAGCGCAGGGTATGGCAAACCGCCAAATCGCAGACGTGATGAATGTTAGCCAGCGGACTATAGAGAGCCACGTCAGCAATATGCTGGGCAAAACAGGTCTGCACAACCGAACAGAATTAGCTCGCTGGGCCCTTGAAAGCAAAAAGGCTTGAGCACTTCTACCCTCAGCTATGAAATTAGGGGAGTACAAGGTACTGTAATCCGCTGGGCCTATGCCTGCTTGGCAGCAGTTTCAACCTCTATTAACCTTGACACCCCGATGACTACTAAGTATTTAGTTATCCAGTGTCTAGTTCGATCGCAGGCAAGCAGGGTTAAAATAACCCTCTGGCGGTAGAGCCGAAAATATGAAATACTGGGGGGATGGAGTTTTCTGAAGTTTAATCTATTGCCTCAGTTAGCTCCATATTGCTAAAATGTGATATTTAGATTAACTTCTTTCTACAATTATTAGGTCTAAGTTCTATGACAAACTTAATGAACCGCCTTTCTATTTTTGTGGACGGGAACAATATGTTCTACGCTCAACAAAAGAACGGTTGGTTTTTTGATCCTCGCAGGGTGCTCGAATATTTCAAAACATCGCAGCCGAATGTCATCTTGATCAATGCTTTCTGGTATACGGGTTTGAAAGACCCGCAAGATCAAAGGGGATTTCGAGATGCTTTGATCAGTCTGGGTTACACGGTTCGTACTAAGATTCTTAAGGAATATTATGATGATGCTTCGGGCAGATATTCTCAAAAAGCTAATTTAGACATAGAGATTGTGGTTGATATGTTTAATACGGTAGATCAATACGACCAAGTTGTGCTGTTTAGCGGGGATGGAGATTTTGAGCGGGCGATCGAGCTACTGCGATCGAAAAATACTCATATTACTGTGGTATCCACCGAAGGAATGATTGCTAGAGAGTTGCGAAATGCTACAGATAGGTATATAGACTTAAATGAAATTAGGGAACATATCGAGAAAATGGATTATTAGTCATTAGTCATTAGTCATTAGTCATTAGTCATTAGTCATTAGTCATTAGTCATTAGTCA
>NZ_JBARVX010000248.1:0-4319 GCF_049646505.1 Microcoleus sp. | reverse complement strand
GGTCTTGTTCTGGAGAAATATACATGAGGTTAAAAATAAATGTTTTAGCTAACTTTCAGGATAAAAGCTTAATTCATTTGAATCGATCGATCGACCTGTGTAGCTGTTTTTTACTCCTACAGGATTTGAGCGCGGGTGTCCTTGAAACCCCGTTTGCACTCCGGTCGATCGGGCAGTTGCTGTACCAGCCCCAGACAGGATTCTCCTGGCAATCTCCTAGAATAGAATCTTCTAAGATTAAGTTGATTTGTGCCAGCACCAGAATTATAAGAGGAGAATAAGGAGAATATTTTGAAATACCATTTAGCGTTAGGTCGCAAAATAGACCTCGATGGCATCGACCGCGATGCCCAACTCGGCAAATGCCCCCGCCACGTCATGCAGAGCGTCAGAGACCGCTTAAATGCCGCAGTCCACGCTCCCGACGGCGAAGCGATATCCTCGCTCGACAAGCTGCGATCGAAAATTTCTTCCAAACCCGAACATTGGGCCGCCGCGCGCAAATTGTCCGAGCAAGTCAGCAGCGGCGACGCGATCTTTTGTACCGGCGAGGACATTGGCATTCCAGTGGCGGTGCTGTGCGGCGCTAAACCCGACCGCCCCAAAATAGTTGTATATTTCCACAATATCGATCGGCCGCGCGGCCGAGTCGCCCTAAAACTCTTCGGTTTAGCCGACAAAATTGACGTATTCACGGTCAACGCCCGCCCTCAAACTGAGTTCGTCCGCAGCTATTTAAACATACCCGAATCCCGCATTTTAGTGCTGCCAGAACAGACAGACACCAAGTTTTTCACGCCGGGCCCGGTTTCTGCCGACAAAAAGCGGCAGACAGTTGTTAGCGTCGGACTAGAAAAGCGCGACTACCGAGTTCTAGCAGCAGCAACTGCTGACTTAGATGTTGATGTAAAAATTAGCGGCTTTTCTAGAGATGCCAAAGCTTTATCGCAAGCTTTCCCCGATACTATGCCCGAAAATATGTCCCGCAAGTTCTACGAATGGCCGGATTTAGTGCAGCTTTACCGCGATGCAGACGTAATTGCAGTTTGTTTGGCAGCCAATAAATATGCTGCTGGAGCTACGGGTTTGCTGGAAGCAATGGCCTGCAAGCGACCCGTCGCCATTACTCGGACTCAAGGTCTCGTAGATTATTTAGCGCCTGATACTGCTAAAGTTGTAGAGGTGGGAGATGCAGCAGCTTTGCGCGAGGCGATCGTCGATTTGCTAAAAAATCCTCAAGCAGCAGAATCTCGAGCGCAGCGCGGCTACGAAATGGTTGTCAACCACCACAACAGCGAACATTATGTCGATGTTTTAGTCGAGAAATTGCGATCGCTTTAAACTGGTCGGATAGCACCAATGTTAGCAACGGGCAAGATGCCCGTTCCACAAAACAGAAATTTTCTTGTGGAACAGGCATCTTGCCCGTTCATCAAAACAGAAATTTTCTTGTGGAACAGGCATCTTGCCTGTTCATCAAAAACTTGTGAAACAGGCATCTCAAGACTCCCGTCCGCTAGCCCACTTATCCCGCCATTTCACAGTCCCTTCCGAAGCTAAAACCCAGCGGCGACAAACCAGATTTTCTCGCAGCGGCGACTGTCCTTCCCGCAGCAGCGCATACTTGTAAGCAATCAACTTCCCTGCACTTTCATCAAAAGGAATTTCCCCAAACCAAGTATTAGTATTGATATACTCCAAGGGGTAGCCCTTACTAATATCCCAATTCCCCAATTCAGGACAATCTCCAATCACCACAATCCTTTCCCCAGGCTGACTTTTAACGCTGTTAAGCTGCGCCCGCACAATAGTTTTCGCCTTAACTCGCTCTCCGACGCGGCTAAAAATCATTACTTCCCCCGCACCAACCTCTAAATTGTACAGATTCCCATCTTTAACTTCAAACTTGCGGCGCGATAAAACCTCCGTATGCTCTCCATCAGGCAGCTCAGTATCAACCGCTTCAAGCGTAACCGAATCGCCGCGGTTCATCGCCACAAACACCACAGAATCGCGGTAGCGCCGCACGTAACAATAAACATCAGGAGTTAAATATTTTTGCCACTGACTGCCCATCGAAATAGCAGGATTCAGCCGCCGCAATCCAGACAGCAGCCGCACATCTCGGTAAATCTGGGAATCACTATCCCACTTTTCCATCATCGGGCGGTTGTAAGGGTCATTTCCCCCTTCTGTATCATCGTGCAGATACTGTTCGGTGCCGTAATAAATACAGGGAATGCCGCGAGTCGTCATAATTAAACATATCGCCAATTGCAGCATTTGCGGATCGCTGTTCAACGACTGAAACCTCGGCATATCGTGATTGTCGATAAACGTAATCAACTCCGTCGCCCCGTAATAGCGGTGATCCAAATCCAGCACATCTTCGATTAAATGAAATCCACCTTCTGCCCCCTGTCCCAAAGCTTCTCGAATGGCCACGCACAAACCAAAATCTAAAATAGTCATCCCCGACTCGTTGACAAACTCCACAGAACGATCGTTTCTAGGATCGCTGTAAATCCACTCGCCAAAGATGAAAACATCAGGTCTGTGAGTGGTAATGTCAGCATTGAATTCCTGCCAAAACCAAATCGGCATATGCTTTACCGTATCAACCCGCAAAGCATCAACACCTCTGTCCAGCCACTGTTTAATTGCTGACTTAATGTAACTGCGATAGGCAGTATTGTTTTCATTAAAAGTTGCTAAGCCCGACAGTTCGCAGTTTTGGACTTGCCATTCGTCTTCCCAGTTTGTCACTTCGCCGTAGTGGTGATACCAGTTGTTTTTATCATTGTTAAAATCAGCTATTTTTACGCCATCGTCGTAGAGTTCCCCTTTCTTGCCGCTAAAATCTGGGTTGCTGTGATTGCAGACAATATCGAGGACGAGTTTCATGTTTCGCTGGTGCAACTCCTGTACTAATTTGTCAAATACGGTATCTTTGGTTTCTTGTGTTTGGTTGATAGAAGGATTATCGCCTTTGGCAATAAATCGGGGATTTAGTCGCTTGAAATCTTTGATCCAGTAGCCGTGAATCGCAGCTTGTTCGATAAATAATGCTTCAACTTGCTCGAACAGCGGCGTCAGCCAAACTGCGGTAACACCCATATCTTTTAAGTAGTCGAGTTTGTCGATAACTCCCTGCAAGTCGCCGCCCCAATATTTGCCCCAATCTTTACCTTCGGGATCGTAAAGTTCGGGATTTGGGCCTTCGTTATTTTCCGGGTCGCCGTCATGAAAGCGATCGACTACAATGAAATAAATTGTTTCTTGGCGAAATTCAATGTCTCTGGTGTAGAGGAATTCTAAATCGAGTTCGCTTTCTGGTTGAACTTCTGCTACCAGAGACTCAATTTTTTCTTCGGGTTTGGTAGTTTCGTATTGAGAGGAAGTTTGAGTGGGAGTGACTGGTGTCATGAGAGATATTTTTTGATGTAGTAAGATTGGTCAGTTATTCGGAGCTAGAGTCGGAGATAGCCTTCTCATCAGACTGACTTTTACAGCATCATACGGAATTTACTGGTTTAATAAAATCTGTCTTTAGACAGATGGCGGAGTCATCTGTAGGTTTCTAGTGAGGAATGAAGTCCTCACTAGAAACCAATTTGATGGTAGTTGTGCGATTCCCTGGCCGATAGCTGGGCTTTACGGACTTTTTCCCTTTTTTCTATTCCTCCCGCAAATTTTGGATATCTTCTTTTTTGAGATTTTTGTGGGGTGGCCGAAGAGCCCGCTTCTGTATTCGATTTAAATGCCGATCGACTATCTCAACAAACTCCATCAAAGGCTTTTGGATCGAAATTCTCGCGGAAATGCCGATGGTTCGCGCCACGGTCGAACTCATCGAAAATTTGGCGCTGCAATATCGACAGGATTGCTGAATTCGATCGCGAATTACACATTTTATTGAGATTGCTTTCTCGCAACTATCGGGAATCAACGAACTGCAGCCACTTCCTCAACTTCCGCTTCAGAATGCTCCACCCGAAACACATTTGCGTTCAGGTTAGCGACAATTTGTTTCCCCTGCTGCGTCAGTTCCAAATAGCCGATCGCATCCTTGACATACCGATAAACCACATTCCAATAAAACTTAGGATACCCGTCCCGCAAATCCCCCGGATTGCGATATCCCAACACCTGATTTTGACCAGTCTCCTCAAACTCGTAAAACACCGCAGCACCCTTTTGCAAATATCGCGGGTCGCTCAACTGACCGATTAAATCCGCCGCCCGCACCAAACCCGGATAATTCGCAGTATCTCGATGATCTTCGCCCGCCGGAACCGGGAAACGAGTTAACTCAATAT
>NZ_JBARVX010000247.1:0-2056 GCF_049646505.1 Microcoleus sp. | reverse complement strand
GGGGGGGTAAAATCAAATGAGATAAATCCATCGCTGTGCAAAAAATGCAGGAATTTAGTTGCAAAAAAAGGATTGCCTTTGGTTTTGGCAAAAATGATTTCTGTCAAAGGCTTTGACCTTTCTATTGGACAAGCAAAGGTATCCGCAATCAGGCGATTTAGGGAAGGTTGGTCTAGGGGTGCTAAAGTAATTTGATTGATTGTTGCCGACTCTTTGCGAATCTCATCCAAGGTTAGCATCAATGGATGAGCGGGAAACACTTCATTATCTCGATATGCTCCCATTAACAACAGATAGCGGGTATCTGTTTCAACCATCAACAATTGTATTAGTTTTAATGAAGCCGAGTCTGCCCACTGCAAATCGTCTAAGAAAATCACTAAAGGATGTTCTTTCGTAGCGAATACTCGGATGAACTTTTGAAATAATAGATTGAAGCGATTTTGAGCGGCAACTCCTTCGAGTTCTGCCACTTGTAGCTGCTTGCCGATTAGTCGTTCTAATTCAGGAATTATGTCAATAATAACCTGACTATTTTCGCCTAACGCTTCTAATATTTTGACTTGCCAATTATGCACCTCACCAGGACTTTCGGTGAGTAATTGTCGGATTAAATTCTGGAAGGCTTGCACCCAAGCTGAAAATGGAATATCGCGCTTGAATTGGTCGAATTTTCCTTTGATGAAGTAACCGCGCTGGCGGACAATGGGTTTGTGAACTTCGTTGACAACGGCGGTTTTGCCGATGCCGGAAAATCCCGCCACCAGCATGATTTCGGAAGTACCTTCGCTGATGCGATCGAATGCTTCTAATAAAGTTTTGACTTCGTTTTCTCTACCGTAAAGTTTTTCGGGAATGGTGAAGCGATCGCAAATATCCCGATTCCCCAAATTAAATTCGCTAATTTTCCCGTTTTCTTGCCATTCCTGCCAACATTGTGCCAAGTCGTAGCGCAGTCCAGCAGCACTTTGATAGCGCAATTCTGGAATTTTTGCCATCAATTTTATGATGATTTTATTGACCATTACTCCAATAGCTGGAACTAGCTCAATTGGAGGAGTTGGTATCTTGGCAATATGACAGTGAACCACCTCCATTGGGTCAGTTGAGTTAAATGGTAATTGCCCTGTTAGTAGCTCGTAAAATGTAACTCCCAGCGAGTAAAAATCAGTGCGGTAGTCGATACCCCGATTCATTCTTCCGGTTTGTTCCGGAGACATATAAGCTAGGGTTCCTTCTAAGACGTTTGGATTTTGGATTTGCTGGTTTTCTCTGGGTAGAAGTGAGGAAATGCTGAAGTCAATTATTTTTACTTCTTTGGTTTTAGGGTTAATGATAATATTTGGGGGCTTGATATCTTTGTGAATAATTCGGTTGTGGTATAATCCTTCTATGGTTTGGACAATCTGAATCGCGATCGGCAGAAATTCATCGATCGCTAGGGGCGATTTATCTGGAGAGAAAACATCAGAATTGCTTGCTGAATCGCCCAAATTATTCGCTTCAGGATTAGCAGTGTACTCAGCAAGGGAAACACCGCCAACATCCGGCATTACCAGAGCAAAAGCATTGCGGTAGTTTAAGAGTGCAATGGGTTTGACAATTCCCGGAAGGTCAAGATTTTTGGTAATGGTGTACTGATTCCGAAACTGTACGAGTTCGCTAAAAGTGGGATACTCGCTCAATAGCAGTTTGATAATTACTTTTTGGTTTGACTCAGAAAGTCCTCGATAAACCTTGGTTCTAGAGCCATTGTAGATTTGCTCAATCAGGCGATAGCCGGGAACTGTTAACGTTAACATACGATCTATCCTGTTGAAGAAGGTTAAATTAAGATTTTATAGATGCTACCGGAGGCTGAAATTATTGAGTTTTTAACTTTTAGACGATCGCGCTGGAGTTAGATAGGTTTTTCGTTATTATTGTTAATTTTTTGACAAGGGCTAAATGACACCCGATGAAAGGGGGATGCACCGCAACGTTCTAATCCCAATTTATGTTTTTTTGTACCATATCCTTTGTTGTTTGTCAAGTCATATTCGGGATACTTAACAGC
>NZ_JBARVX010000246.1:0-2664 GCF_049646505.1 Microcoleus sp. | reverse complement strand
AGACGAGCGCACTTTTGCGAGCAAATCTCGGTCAAAACCAGCGCCTTCTGGCGATCGACCTCCGGGGCCACGGCGCATCCGATCCGCCTGCAGACGGCGACTACAGCCCCGACTCCTGCGCCGCCGACATCATCGCCGTCCTCGACGCGCTGAATCTCCCGCAAGTAGCCCTTGTCGGGCACAGTTTCGGGGCCCTCGTTGTTCTCGCCACGGCCGCCTCCGCGCCAACGCGGGTGACGCGCGTCATTCTCGCAGATCCGCCCGGTGACTTTAACTACCTGCCGCTGTCGGTGTACGAGGAACAGATGGTTCCTTTCCTCGCAGCGCTGGCGGGCGACGGCTACCGGGCTGCTGCAGAGGAAAAGTTCGCCCAAGCCCTCGAAGGCGGTACGGCTGCGACGCGCGAGACTACGATCGCGCGTCTCGCATCCACCCCGCGCGATCGCCTCATCGGTATGTACAAAGGTATGTTTGCTTACGATGCAGTTGGTGCGATCGATCGCTACTTAGCAACTCCGGGCGCGCGAATCGCAGCAGTGATCGCACCCGCCAACTCATGGCCCTTCAGCCTCCACATACTCCGCCCCGAAATTGCCACCGCCGTCATACCCGAAACCAGCCACTGGTTGCAGCTTGATGCGCCGGTTCCCTTCACCGAAGCCGTGGTGGCGGCCTTGATTAGGGATTAATCATTAGTTATTGGTTGTTGGTTGTTGGTTGTTGGTTATTGGTTGTTGGTTATTGGTTGTTGGTTATTGGTTATTGGTCATTAGTCATTAGTCATTGATCATTAGTCATTCGTTAACTAAAAAGTCAAAAAAAGTTGTTATGCGCCATTCTTTGATACTTCGCAGTTTTGTTATTTTGACTGGCATTGCAGTTGCTTCTTTAACTACTCATTCAGCAACATCTGCTTTACCGTCACCAGCAGCAGAATTCAGTTTTATGGTGGACGAGAAACAAAAACAAGACCCGCGCGTGATTAAAGTTAGTTATCATCCTTGTGGAGAGGCTGCGATCGCCCGCGTGACATCCCTGCCAGATGTTGATACAAAAGGTTATTTAATTCCCGATAAAGTGGTAGAAATAGATGCCAGAAACAACACGCTGCGGCGGTGGGCTAAGCCGATCGATTCTGAAGTCGTTGCGATTGAGGGCGATCGCATTCTAGTGGATGCTAACAAGAAGCTATACTGGATTGAACCGTCGGGGAATTTCCAGCTTCAGCCCCAATCAATTGCAGCTAAAAAACCCATATTTGAAAGCCGGATCAAAACCCATCCAGAGTTCCAAAATTCCGGCTATGCTGGTGTTTGGCGCTTCCTAGACCTCAAATCTGGAAAGACACGGCAGATTATCTACGAAGCTAACTGTAGTTAAACGCAATTCGATCGGCTTCACCATCCCAGCAGCAGGATGCGTCGCCCTCAAAGATTTCTCAAAAAAATCGACTGTCAAATAGCCGCGCACCTTTGATCCGATCTCCAGCAAGTCGCCCGTAATATCATTTCCATCGATTACCCCGTCAGATCCTAGGGGTTCCCCTCACCCAAAAACTCGCCCGGAATTTAATCTCTGTCAGTCGATCGGACACGATCTCATATCAATTCCTCTCTTCATCGTCCTGTATTCAGTTCTCTGGGATCTCTCTGTGTTCTCTGTGTTCTCTGTGGTTAAATAATTCCGATACAACCGGAAACGATATCATACCAAATCCAGATTTTGGATATTCTTTACGAACCAGTCGGCCTTGGAGCCGACGAAAGTTTGTACAGACGCGGTTTCAACCGCCCGATCGTAAAGGGGGTATGTTACCTTCCAAAATCACGGCGGCAATCATCTAACAAAGCATCAAGTTCTCCAGCAACTTGCCAGGGATTTCGACCTTTCAAAAAAGCAGCGATCGCAGCTTCATAGGGATTTCTCCCAGTTTTTTTGACAGCCGCGATCGCCTCTTGGTTAGAAAATCCCCGCCCGCACACCAACCAAGCAGCCAAGACGTGTCCTGTCCGTCCAATGCCGCCGGAACAGTGAACCACCGCCCGATCGCCCGCGCTATCAGCAGAGGCCAAAAACGGTAAAATGCGATCGATTAAAATTTCGCGACTGGCAAATTCAAAATCGGCGATCGGAGCCCAGCAAACGCGATCGCCCCCAAAAACATTTCGATAGCTTCCCAGCAAATCACCATAGCGGACGAGTTGAGTCTCAGCAAGCAAGCAGCAAACTCGATCGATCTTCTGTCGCTGCATAAAATCAATCCACCGAGCAACTTCTGCATCGCCGTATCCCGGTTTTGCCGCCCCAAACACAACTAATTCATCCTCAGAAGCCGCCGCAAATTTGTACATAATTATATTATAATTGCTATCAAATTATAGCAATCCTTGCAGGAGTCGTAAATATTTTTACCCCACCCCAACCCTCCCCTTATTAAGGGGAGGGAGTAAGAAATTCACAAATGATTTAGGATTGCTATATACTATTAAAATAAAAATGTATCTGCGTTGATTTGCGTCAATCTGCCTGATACCATTTTTCTTTCATATGTGCTACTACCCCCCCCCACTCCCCCCCGAAATAAGGGGGGGTTGGGGGGGGTAATATCTAGCGCTACTTTGTGAAATTGGTATGACATCTGCGGTTGACTCAATCAAAATTTTA
>NZ_JBARVX010000245.1:0-12734 GCF_049646505.1 Microcoleus sp. | reverse complement strand
AACATTCCGATTGGCTTGACCCGGCACTCTCGTTTTTCTGCTCTTTTTCCCTCTGCCTCATCATAGTTTTTTTCCATGATTATGGGATGTTTGGTTTCACCCTTTTTTAATTCGCCAACAGTCTCTTATATTTGCCAAGGATTCCAAGTAAGTTACTTCCGCCTCTCTTTTCAGGCGACCGATTGTTTCCTGATTAAGTAATTTTTCAAGTTGGCATAATTCATTAGAACCATTAGTTTTGAGCAAATCGAGGCTCGTTCTCACGTTTTTAATTACAAAATCAGGATAATTTGAGTCCTGTTGTATTTTCAAGAATTGAACATAATTTTCCAGCCCAGTCACCACAAATTCGCGGAAGCGAGTTGTACTATTTATCTCTATTGTTACTTTGTGACTCCTGATTGTAGGAGTCTCCACTTCATAATCCAAGGTCAAATCCTGCGAACTCAACCCAGTCATCGAAGGGAATTGCCAAGCAAACAAGGAGGGCTGCTTTGGCATTGATGCCAGGGGTACAAGCATTGACTCGATTAATTCATCAATTGTCACTTCTGAGCTTTCTCGATCTGGCAACGAAGCGTGGGCTTTCCTAATAGCCTCGATTAATCTATTTGATAAAGCCGTTTTGATTTCTTGAATTTTTTCTCCGAAGGTTTCACGGCATTTTTCAACCATGTTTATTGTCGCTTTATAGGCTTTTTCTCCTGGCTCTAATGGAGGTCTTAATTCTTGATTTTTTGCGAGTTGAAAAGCCAAACAATGAATGTCTATAATTAACCTAAATCTTCCTGAAGGGATATCTTGTTTTAAGCAAAATATTGCTGCTCCAGTTTCTTGATTCAGTTCGTCAATAGTTTTTGCTAGCCAGTCGCTATAATCCAGCCTCGCCAGTTCATTCTTGTCTTCTTTTAACTCATTTTTCACGGGAACTAGCTCCTTCTTTTATGAAAACTGGTTGCGGATTGTTCACTGGTTAAGGGGATAAATTATTCTCATACAAGTAGAATGATTCAAAATATCATTTCATGTTCGCAAAAATAAACCATCTCAGGAGGTCGGTGTCGAGCTTACAATTACAACAGATTGCAGGTGAATAGAGTACACTTTAATCCCAAGCACCCACGAAACTGGTTTACAAACTCGCTATCCGACTCTCCTTTTACCCTCATCTCAAGCAACAGCAGGGTCAGTAACCAACGCCCTCATATAATAGCAAAGAGGTCGGACATTGTGGGGCAAAGAACTGCAACTGAGTAAATCCCGCTCTTTGCAGGGGCTTTTCAGCACCCAAGAGCTATCCTCTTTGAGGGTCAAGCCTGCTACGAATGGATCGTGGAAGCAGGAGTCAACATCAGTAGCACTCCGGTGAGACCGGATTGGGGAAGAAAGCGCTGATCGAGCAGGCCGGATTGCGAAAAGGCTCCTGAGCGACTTGCGGTGATGAATGTTTGGCTCAACTTTGCCAAGAGGAGTCTAACTCGAAGTTGCAAGGGTTTTCCAGTACCTAAGAGCTGCTGAGCGGCTGATATTCATGACTTGAAAAAGGGCGGAAGTCATTATAGCATTGAGTAGTTATATTACACAGCAGGCGAAACTGGAGTGGTGTCGGCGGTAGATTGACTTGCTCTACGCGCACCTCTACTAAACTGGGATTCCTCAATAGAACTTCAAAAATCTCACTATTCAAATATCGCGGACAATACCCGACAATATGGTGGTCTTCTGTATTTAAAGTCAATGCTTTAGAATCATAATGATTTTGAAATTCGTGAGCTAACCACAAATTTTCTCCTGTCTCTAAGCGGTTAATTCGCTCAATTGTACAGGGTGGCAAATACCGCAGTCCCTGCAAGAAAAAGTGAAGGCGATACCGCCCTTCTGAATCTGGTTCAGGAATGAGAAAAACAGTTAGAGTATCTGTTTCTCGCCGCCCACCGCTGCGGGCTAGCATGGCAATGGGATCGCTTTCATCTTGAGGAAGATTTAGCCAGTGAATAAAACTTGGGTAATCGGGGCGATTTTTCGGCATCAGCCGATTAACAAATACGGAAAATAAGTAGGTTGATGTATATACTTCACCTAAGCGCGGAAACGAGGGCAAGGGTTCAAAACCGCACTTCTGTTGAGCTTCTAAAACGCCTTGCGTGTAGGTAAATTGGTAGTTCGTTCCGTCAAATGTTAGCCTGCCAATGGGAAACCAGGAACGGCTGTTTGGATCTTGCCAAGCCAAAAAAAGCGTTGAGTGTGTTTTCACGGTAGCGTTTTCCTCAAGTTAAGCAGTCTGTGTTGATTGAATTCAATAATTTTTTGGGCAAACTCGGCTGCAATCGGTGAGATACGAGTGTTAGGAATTCGATTAAAAATATCCACTATATTCGCCTTTGAGATACTTTCAAGTCGCTCAAGCCATATATGCGCTGCATTCGGAAATCGACGTGCAGCGCAGTCAAATACATCAATTGTTTTGAGAGGCTTTTTATCATCAACGCTGCCATAAAACGCTGAGAAACATTTGTTAGCATAAGCCTCTACTGAGCGTTTTTGCCTTTGTTCATCTGAGAGGTCGCGCCCCAGACTGGAAGCATGATCGTAACTGGGTGCTAGGTGTGCTGTTTTGGATGTAGTAAACGCTAGATTTACTGTTTCGGATGCAGTGGGTCCTAGGTGTTTTGTTTCGGATGTAGTAGGCACTGCCTTATTTCGGACAACACCCCAGTTTTCGTGGTGGCGGTCGCCATTGCCAATCCACGCATCTAACAGAAGATAGCCGACAAACACTTCTACAGCTTTTTGAATGCCACTGGGTACTGTCCAACCAATGGGTAAGTTCACAGATTCATCAGAGATAACTCTCAGCACTAGATCAATTGTATGTTGTGACAGGTTGTAGGTTGCAAAGGTGGGGTAATTTGGCACGATGGGAGTAAGAAGTTCGTTACCGTGAACGAGGGTGCCACCGTTGGGTAAAAAGTAAGAAGAGACTACACCGAGATTTCCCTCACTCGTGGCGGCCAGTTCATAATTAGCATGAGGAATTCCCAGTAATTCGCACAATTCGGAGGCCACTTTCTCAGCCCAATCTTCGCCTAAATCAAGTCTTGCTTGTTTGTACAGGCAGCGGCCCAGTTCAGGGTGTTCAAACCAAAACTTATACTTGCTTCCCATTGCCTCAGTCTTGGAGAGTTCGTAAGCTTGAGAGGTGACAATAATGATGGGAAATTCATCAGGCATAAATTGTTCAACCTATTTCTTTCGTCGCACTCGCAGTTCACAAATATAGCAACCACTTTCGTCGGTTAGAACACAAAGTCTGGTAGGGGTCATTCATGAAACCTACCTTGTCTATAGCAGTATGATGACTGCTATAGAACCCATTTGACATATTGTAGCGATCGGACATCAGCAGCCGATCGGATTGCAGCAACCTTACGCCTCGAAAAGCTCTTTTTTGAGGTCGTTCGCTTTAAACCAATAAAACCGCCTCAAAGGCGTGTTCAGCCCAAGCAATTTAGAGCGTTTTTGTAGTTTTCCTAAAACAACAGAAGTCTACATTGTACCCGCAAGGCACAGTGTAGGTAGTTCATGTAGTTTTACTTTAAAATCCGCTTCATTTTTCCAATTCCTCACCCACCAAAGCTTCCAGTTCAGCTAACAGCTTCTCTAGTTTCTTTTGCTTTTTGGGGTCATCCCAAACCTTAGACTTTTTCACTCGCTGCAAAGCTGTATCTACGCGACTTTTAAGTGAGTGATTTGGTGCAGTCGCCTCCCCTGTACTTTTCGCTTTTAAATCGGCAATGCGCTGTTTGATTTGGGTCAGGGAGAGGTCGAGAGCGATCGCCTCTTCTAACAATTGGGAGCGCTCTGAGCTATCCTTAACTCGGGCGAGCTCTCTGGTTTTGGTATAGAACCCATTTGACATCTTTTAGCACTCGCTCACAGCAGGCGATCGGCTTCACAGCAGGCGCCCCCAAAAGCTCTTTTTTGAAGTCATTCGGTTTAAACGATCGCCCGGACAGATTTTCAAGTTGGTTGTCCCATTAAGTTTTGAGCTAAAATTACCATCAAAACACCCTAAAGCCGTCATGCCGTATTCTAGTAACCTAACAGACTCCGAATGGTTCATCCTTGAACCTCTACTACATCAAATATTACCGATTTAAAAGCTGTCCTCGTCCCCCCAACTGGACAAAAAGAGACATCCTGGATGGCATCTTCTATCTACTCAAAAATGGTTGCAATTGGGAAGATTTACCAAAAGACTTACCCCCCTACTCAACTGTATAGAACCCATTTGATATCTCTTAGCAGTTGATATCTCTTAGCAGTCGATCGCTAAAATATATCAAATCGATTCTCTAAGCAAAACATAAACCGAATCGTTTCATCTACCTCTATTTACTGACTATTGCCCTTATGTGCGTAGATTTTTACAAGGTGCGCTACACTTTCTCTTTGATACTCCGTTAACTATAGCCGGGTGGTCGCCCACCCGACTACGCTTCTGAACCGAACGTGATAGTTTCCGATCATCCGATCGCATTTTGTTTCAAAATTGCCTCAATTTCCGCCAGCTTTTGGCGCAAAACCTCCTGCAACTCCACCAGTTGGTCAACCTCAGCTTGCTCCAACACTTGCGTTGACAGCTTTTTCAAATTAAGAGCTGCCAACTTTACCTGCTTGAATTGGCGGGCTGCCCCTGGAAAATCATCCAGATTAGAATTGATAATTTCTTGCACCAATTTACGAGTTTGAGTCACCGACAATTTCTCGGCAATAACTCGATTAGTTGCTTGAACTCTAATCGGCTGCGCTTCTTCCTCTGGCAAGACTAAATTTTTCGCAGAGAGTTTAGAAAGAGCCGTTGCATGAACCCCTTTAAGTCCTAATTGCCTGATAGCAGTCTTAAGGTCATCAGCCAAAGACAGCATCGAGAAAATGTTGGCATCTATGGAAGCTGGATTGAGCTGCAAATCCAATAGCGTCCCCAAGACGGCCAACTCTTGTTCATCCAAACCCAAAGCGGCTAAACCCTGTTCCTGCTCGTCAGGTGCCGCCGTCACCAACTCGGAAACTGAGTTCATCCGTTTTTGTGCGTTCAAGCGTCGCACGACTGTCGAGAGAATGCGGGGGATAGTTGCAGCTTCCAAACCCGTATTTTCAGACAACTCCCGCACAATAGCTTCTGCTTTGTCGAGGGGATTGAGGTCTTCCCGATGTAGGGAAGTCAGCAGTGCTTTGCGGTGCAAAGCCGCGGGTTCTGGAACGATCACAGCTTGTAAAGTTTCCCAGCCCAGATTTTTAGCGCTGCGCCAGCGCCGCTCTCCATCGAATATCACCAAATCCCCCCTTTGAATCAAGATAATGGGTTGCAGTTGTCCGTCACTAGCGAGGGAGCGGGACATGGACTCGATACTTTCCGGCAAAAATGTCTGTCTGGGTTGTTCAGGATTAGGCTGAATTCGATCGAGCGAAATGGAGAGGATACCACTTGCGGACTCTAGTTGTTCTCGCAAGGAGGCCAGCGGATTTTCCAATTCGGTCGATCCCGATTTTCGCAGTTCTTCAATCTCTGCTTTGAGTTGCTGAATCTCTGTTTCAGCTTCAGAGAGGTGCATTGACTGCTTGGCAGATGAAAAATAATTTCCTAGGTCTGGAGCTTTACGGGTGGCCATAGCGATTTGAGAATGAAGTGTGGAAATAGCATTCAGGGAAACGAAGAACTCGTTTTTATGGGCAAGCAAGTTGCGAAATAAGCAAATTGCTGGGATAAGTCATAGTAAGAGAAACGAAGAACTCGTTTTTATGGGCGCAAGTTGTGACTGTGAATCAAACACTATTTCTTTTTTTTCTTTTTTTTGGCAACAGCCGGCTCGACCCCATTTCCCATTAAAGTAGCTAACTGTTTAACAATCTCTTTGAAGTCGCCTAAAGCTGGGTGAAGCGGGCGATAAAGGTGTAATGGCAACCCTTGACCGCTTGCATTGACAAATTCTGCACTGTCCCGAATAGGTGGAAAAACGCGGATATTCATCTGCTCTAGCTGGGCTGGCAAGGACTCTAAAAGTTGTCGGTGGACGGCTCGTTTCGTATCGTATTGGTTGGGTACAAACCCTAAGATTTCTGGTTGCGGCTTGAGGCGTAATTGTTTGCAATGGTGGTAGTACCACTCCAGCAGGTGAGCTGCTCCTTGAATTGATTTTGGTTCGAGCTGTACGGGCACTATTATATGAGTGCAAGCAGTTAGTGCCATCAAGGGCAAGGGGCCGAGGGTAGCGGGGCAGTCGAAGATAATTAGGTCGTGTTCCAAGGGATAGTCGCTCAGGCAATCGCCTAGAAGATAAGCGCCACGCTTGTGCAGAACTAACTCGTCTGCTGTTTGCGTCAGCGTCATTCCGCCTTGACAAACGGTTACATTATTGGTGTGGGGACTCCAGGTAGGAGTAAGAGGCCAAGAGCCATTGAAGCTTTCTCGCATTATGGCGGACAGTGTGTGTTCTGGCTCTGGCGGATTTAGACCGCAAAAAAGGGTCAGGGAGCCTTGGGGATCGAGATCCATAATGGCTACTTTCAAACCCCTTAACCCCAGTTCGTAGGCGAGGTGAACTGAAAGTGTGGTTTTGCCAGTGCCACCAGCATTACTGATGACTGCTAGTCGAATTTGCATGGTTTTGAATTAAGTAGTTGATTTAAGTATCATATATCGAGAGTCGGCATCAGATATCGATATATGAGAGCAGCGCGGTAAACCACCGTTAGCCCCCGTTGAAACAGCAAGTTAATATTTAGTCTGTAGAGCAGAATCTCGTCAAGTTTAGTACCAGACAATCGCTCTTAAAAGGATGTTCGTTCGATCGCTCGATTGAAACCGAACTTCATATATCAATATCTGAGCTACGTTAGAACTGCCGAGTTAACTTGAAAAACCATCTTAGGATTATGCTTGTACCATCTACCGAAATGCACTCAAACTTCATATATCAATATCTGAGCTAAGCGAGCGCGATCCAACTTTCTCTTAAGAGGACTAACTAAATCAAACATTACGAAAATAGTTTCAAGACGTTAGAGATAAATTTGCCAAAGTTAGAACGATGGAGTGAAAGGTGGAACTATGTGGTACATTTACGCGATACATTTCAGACATTTTGGATTTATCCGACACCTGAAAATACCTCGATAGCATCACCCGCAAGGGTGAAGGGCGTACCCGCCAAAGCTTTTAGCATGATACCAAAAGCACCGTTTGCATCCCGGTCGGCAATATAACCGCACTCAGGACATTTAAAGATTTTGTTGCCGCCCAATCTGGCATGAACGTGACCGCACTTGCCACAAGTTTTAGACGTATAAGCCTCGTTAGTTTCTACGACTAAGACGCCGGAACGTTGAGCCAGAGCTATTAGTAACTGCTTAAATCTGTAATGGCTCCAAGTTAGCATTGACCGTACAGATTTAGTATGAATCCGCCTTTTTGCTCTCAACACCAGGGAGGATGTTTCAAAAGTGGGGATAAACACCACCTTGTAATTACGGACTAAGTAACTAACAGTTTGGCGATGAAGTTCATCCACTAAATTGCGAACATCGAGCCGGATTTTCTCAGCAGCACGAAGTAAAGAACGGCGTTGCTTAGTCCTAACTTGTTTTTGGTAGGCACGGCTAATTAATGTGTCAAGGTGAAAGCATAATCTCACGATTCGCTCTATGTCTCCCTTGCCAATCTCTAAAACCGTTTCTCCGTCGTAACCAGTTAAAAATGTTCGCACCCCAGGATCGAGGGCAATTACCTTATTCTGGGTAGTTGTTTCTGTGGAAATATGCTCTGGAACCACAGCAAACCAACGTCGCCTGTCTCGCACTAACTGGGTGCCATACTCGCAAGAATCTGGCAGTGGTTGGGAAGAGTCAAAACCACATCATGAAGGTTAGTTGAGGGAACCAAGTGCCTTTGATGTAATTCCCCTTTTTAAATTTAATGGTTGCTACTGATTGGCGACAACTACGAAACTTTGCTTCACCCTTATTGGCTTTCGCTTGCCTCCAAGCGTCGTAAGCATCTTGTACAGCGTTGGCTTTGGGGTGTCTCGGTACTGTTTTCAACCAATCTGGCAAATCCTTAAGGATTTGGGCTTCTAAATCATAGCTGTTACCTCGAAAGCCATTTTTCAAAGCCTCTATGCAACGGTTATAAACAAAGCGACAACCCGCCAACCAATGTCGCCAAATTGAGGTGAGCTTGCTATCAGGATAAATCCGAATTTTCTTCACAGAGTTCGGCGCTAATTTCGCTGTCAATTTCTGTGCGTGTCGTTTTTTGTTTTTGTATTTCCGAGTCTTGCCTGAGTTGTTTTTCGTACTTACGGAGTCCGTAAAGCCTTGAGCTGAAACAGTGGACGACTGACAACATATCTTGCACGAGTTCTGCCTGTGGACTGTATTTTTGCTGGTAGAGAACCACGAGTTTACAATCGAATTTTTCACAGAGCCATTCGATGAGGTCGAAGCCAAATCGGGCAAGTCGGTCTTTGTGGGCAACGACAAGACATTGGATATCGCCGCTGATAATTCGTTCCAGAATGGCGTTAAGCTTTCGCCGCCTAAAATTGAGTCCCGATCCAATTTCTGTGATGACTTCACAGCTTGGGTAACTTGTAGTAAGTGCCTCAGTTTGTCTTTTGAGATCGTCTCTTTGGCTGGATGTTGAGACTCTGGCGTACAAAACTGTAGAACGTCGAGCAAGCTCAGTTGTACCGGATTTTTGCTTGAGATATTCGGCAATATCGTAACGTCTTTGTCCTGCCTCGGTTTTGATGGTCTTGATGAGGCCATCTTCTGACCATCGGGCAAGGGTTCTGGGGTTAACTCCCAAAGCGTTAGCTGCTTCTCTTGGTGTGACATACGGCATGGCATTCTTCTGGAAGAACACTTTTTATTTTATTTGATTTTGTCCGATATGTCCACTATGTCTGTTAAAGTAGTGTAAACTGCTTTTAGGTTACACGTCTTATAGCGAATTTTCCCTAGATGATATTAAAAATAAACTCAGATTGACCACCTGGCTTTTGAATGGACTCGAACGAAAAGACTGGGTGCCGTGCTACTCTGATAATACGCGCGATCATGGACTAACGAACTTCATATATCGATATCTGAGATACGGGTTCTAAACAGGGAGTTAACTTTGAGAACTGTTTTGGGATTTACCGAGCGTACAATCTGCCGAAAGGCACTTCTGACTCAAATCGCTGATAATATCTAAACTTATATTGTCAACTAATTTAGTCAGAGCCACAGCAATTTGCTTCTGCGACAGCGGAATTCGCTCAATCAACAGCCTTACCGCTTGCTCGTCTCCACAAGCGGCTGCTTTATAAAGCTTCTCAATCGACTCCCTCGGCAACACAGACAGCGACTCAGAAGTCAGTTGCACAACAGGCTCATCCTGTTCGGACTTCCTAGACGACTCCTCTTCATAGATATAGCGAACTCCCAAATGAAGCGCCATCTTCTCGAAAATTACTGCCTCTCGGAACGGTTTGGCAACAAAGTCATCGAAGCCTTTCGACATGGCGAGTTCCTGAGTTTTAACAAAAGCATTAGCGCTCAAAGCAATAATCTTAGTGTTAGAACCGTCAGGCAGAGCTCGAATTTTTTGAGCAGCTTGAAAACCGTCTAAAACAGGCATCCTCAAATCCATCCAAATTAAATGCGGCTTGTACTTTCGCCACAACTTAACAGCCTCAATTCCGTTATTCGCAAACCACACAACAAAACCAGCCGACTTCAATATCTGAGTTAACAGCAACCGATTTGCCGACTCATCGTCCGCTACCAAAATGCGATAATTTTGTTGGTTGGATGCCAACCCCTTCACTCGTTTTTGTGGCAGTCTGTCATAAATTTCGCTTTCAGTTGCATGACTGACTTTAATGTAAAAACTAAAAACCGTTCCTTTCCCCACAGAACTTTTGACCTTAATCTCACCACCCATCAGCTTCACAAAAGAGTTACTGATTGGCAATCCCAAACCCGTTCCCGTTTGCGATTTCCGGCCAGCAGAAGCTTGCACGAACGGCTTGAACAAACGGCTAACCTCGTCAGGGGCAATGCCTGGGCCTGTATCCTTCACTGAGAACTGGAGAAAGAATTTGGATAACGGTTTTTTTGCCATAGACTGAAGGCATTTTACAGTCAGCTTCACCCTACCCGTCTCAGCAAATTTAACAGCATTACCCAACAGATTAATCAAAACTTGGCGCAGCTTGCTTTCATCAGTTCGGACGTATTGCGGTACATCTGAACTGCGTTCAAAAACAAGTTGCAACCCTTTAGATTGAGTTTTGAGTTGGAACATCCCTTCTATGTCATTGAGCAAACTGTACAGGTCAAAAGCATTTGATTCGAGGGTAATTTGACCAGCTTCAATCTTAGACAGCGACAAAATATCGTTGATTAGTTTCAACAAATGCTCGCCACTGCGATTGATAATATCTAAACTCGACTGCTGTTCCGGTGCAGTTTTTTTAGAGTTGACAAGGAGGTGGGCAAAGCCGATAATCGCATTCAGAGGCGTTCTCAATTCGTGGCTCATATTGGCCAGAAAGGTACTTTTAGCGCGATTGGCACTTTCGGCTGCAATTTTAGCTTGTTTTAGTTCCTTTGTTTTCTGTGCAACTTGCCGCTTTAAATCGCCAGAATATTCTTTTAACCGCTGGCGAGATGCTTTTAACTGGCAATTCATGCGCTCGAAAGCACGGGCTAGGGCTTCGAGTTCGGCAACGCCGCTACCTGAAACTGTTGAGTCGAAGTCGCCACCAGCTATCGCCTCTGTTGCCGAAATTAACCGCAGCAGCCGCTGTTCTATTCTTAGGGAAATAGACAGCAAAAGGCAGATAGAAAGAACCAAAGCCAGCAGCACGAGCAAAATAGTGTTGCGAGTATTGGCCTGAACTTTGCCCGTGAAGTCGGTTTCGGGTACAACTGCCACAATCAGCCAATTTAAGCCATTCGAGTTTTCACTCATGTCTGACTTGCAGTAAGTATAGTGAGTTGCTGGCAGTAAAGTTAAGATTTTGGCTGCTGTTAATAGCAGCGAGGCTGCCATAATGTTTAAGCAAATACTCTGTGGAAAGCTGGATTATTTGTTGTTGCAGAGCTTGGGTGCGAACTCGCTGCTGGGAGTCAACAGAAATAGACGGTTTTGGTTCAGTTACCTCGTTCCGAGCAACTAAATGTCCCGAACGGTCTAAGATAAAGGCTTGACAGTTAGGGCTGATGTGGAAATCGTGCAAGTTGAATGTTGAGGTTGGGGTGGGAAAAGCAGAATTTGTTTTTTGTTGACGGAATATTGTTTTTGGAGAGTCTGACCCATTTGGTTTGATTGTGACTCCGGCTGTTTGACTTGGGCGAAGTTGGTTCACCGAACCAGTTTGCATTTTCTTATAATTCCCTTCTCCTTTCCCAACCCCAACCCGTTCTTTTAAGTAGTTGTCAAGGCGGTCAGAGATGCGGCTCGTTGCTTCTCCCAATAGCTGTGCAACTAAGTCATTCATTGTCTGCCGCCCTGTTTGAAAAGAAAGCCATCCCGTCAGACATAGTAAAGTCGAAATCAGGAGAGCGTTGGGGACTGTAAGCACAACGCGCAGCGGGAGGGCAGACTTTTTTTGAACTGAGCTTTTTGGGCGGAACATTGGTTAAAAAAAGGAAGTGGGAATGAGGAATGGGGAGTGGGGGAGAGAGGGAGAGAGGGAGAGAGGGAGAGGGGGAGAGTGAGAAAGTGGGAGATTAGAGGTGTGCAGTAAACAGCAAGCTGTTTGAATTTTCAGGTAGATTGCAGTTACATAATCCCTCATTTCTATTCAATTGGGTGAGTATATGTTAGATGTTGAAGCCCTCTAGTTTTTATCGGGTTGTTGCAAGTTTTCAAACTTCTCCCCCTCTCCCCCTCTCCCTTTCTCCCCACTCCCCATTCCCCATTCCCGTTACCTATTCCCGCAGCTCCGGCTCCAATCAAAAAGCAGAGCGAATTTTAAGAATCCTAGTAGTTCGGGCTGTTGGCGGTTGTCGCTGTTGAAATCTTGATTTAGGGTAGTTCAATTCTTCTTGTGCAATGAGGCTCAGCTCGACAATCACAGACAAGTCTACTCCAGCTCGTGTAGCAGCATCGGCCGCCGATAGATTCTGATTTCTTACCAGAGCTAAAAATTGTCGCACGCTGTAGACTACTGGGTCGCTGGCTGCTGTGTAGCCTTTTTGAATGGCAATCAGCAATCCTTTTTCAACATCTGATGCTGCGGGGGCGCGACCTCTATCAACGTTCACAGTCGGCTCCATTCTTGGGTAGGGGAGCGATGCGAATTCCTAAGTGTTCTGGTTCTTTGTTGGTAGGAACGATGTTGAAGTTGTAAAGTCGCTGTTTCCCTTGAGACTGTTGGCGAATTAAAAAAGGGTGAAACCAAACATCCCATAATCATGGAAAAAAACTATGATGAGGCAGAGGGAAAAAGAGCAGAAAAACGAGAGTGCCGGGTCAAGCCAATCGGAATGTTACGCCAAAATGCCCACATTCTTGACAGATTCATCGCCGCAGCAGTCACAATATGTTGTAGACGAGTTTTGGCAAGACCCATGTAACGAGCGTTACGCAAACCAAAAACACGAATTCCTTGAGACAGGGAACTTTCAACACCAGCCCGTAAGGCATAACGCTGCTTAAAATCCAGGGTATGTTGTCT
>NZ_JBARVX010000244.1:0-1652 GCF_049646505.1 Microcoleus sp. | reverse complement strand
GGAGGACGCTGCAAAACTGCATCGCGAGGCGCGGTGTGTCGAAGTCCTGAAAATTCGCTCTCAGACAGAAGTGAGCAATGCTAAATCTGACTTGGCAGAGGCTAAAGCAACTATTGTCAAGCAATTTAACAAGATACGGGAATTAGAACGGGGGTTTAGCTTTAAACCCAATCCAAAAGAATCTGCGTTGAGACTGGAAATAGGCAATTTGCGGGATGAACTGGCAGCTTGCAAACAGTCGGCGATTGACTTGGAACTGCCAGAGCCGGCTGACTTGCTCAACCAGTTGAAAGGGCGGCGCAAAAAGTCCGGAGCAAACTTGGCTGATATGGAGGCGGTTTTGGAGATACTTGAAACCGACAGGAGCGAAATTTGAGCGGAAAACAGGACTATCGGTAATACAATGAACCTGAAACCCTTGCTCGGAAAAAGACATAAAACATGAGCACGGAGGGATTTGAACCCCCGACCCTCAGGACCGGAACCTGATGCTCTATCCACTGAGCTACGTGCCCTCGACTTTTCCGACTGTAACACGTCTTGGCGAAAATGTCTAGTGGATAGAGCAAATTCGATCGCCTGTCTCCAAACCGCAGGGCCCAGAAGGGGTGCAACTCGTCCGCAGAGGGCGCGTCAGGCAGTTCCCGCAGTCTCTGACAGCAAATTTTACCTAAATCGTCAATAATACGACAATGGCTCAAATAATAGACTTTAATATAGCAAAGATTAGGTCTGCATTCGATCGGGGTTAAACATCTACCACACCTAATATAGCCCCCAGGAATGCCCTCTAGCTAGTCGGAGATGGCGCTGCTCTTGAGACAAGCTCTGCAAAAACGGTTCTAGGCTGAGTTCACCAAACCTCTAAATCTTATGGCTTCTAAAATTTTAGACAAATTACCACTGCGAACAGTTCTCATAGTTCCATTTGTACTGCAAATCGTCGCAGCAGTGGGACTCGTAGGATATTTGTCTTTTAAAAACGGACAAAAAGCTGTTAACAACCTTGCCAGTCAGTTAATGAGCGAGGTAAGTTTGCGGGTAGAGCAAAACCTAGAAGTTTACCTGACAACTCCCCATCAAATCAATCAAAGCAAGCTGGATACAGTCAAGCTCGGATTGTTAAAGATGGAAAACTTATCAGAGTGGGAAAAATATCTGTGGCGGCAAGTACAATTATATCCCTATATCAATTTTACATCTATTGGCAACAAATATGGAGACTATCGAACCGGAGAAAAACTGTCAGATGGCTCTCTAATGATTAATGAGTCAGGGAAATCTACGGGTTTTGATTTTTATTCTTACAATACTAATAATCAGGGCGATCGCACTACCGTAGCAACCGTTGTCAAAAACTTTGACATCCGGCAACATACTTCCTACCAAGATGCAGCTA
Source organism: Microcoleus sp. (assembly GCF_049646505.1). Taxonomy (GTDB): domain Bacteria; phylum Cyanobacteriota; class Cyanobacteriia; order Cyanobacteriales; family Microcoleaceae; genus Microcoleus. The sequence continues at coordinate 253 of NZ_JBARVX010000244.1, read as the reverse complement.
ATGCCGGCAAACCAACTTGGAGTTCCGTTTATATTTCCTTCCTAGAACCGACATTAATCCTCAGCGCACTCCAACCCGTATACGAGAACGATATGCTAGAAGGAGTATTAGTTAGTGCCTTGCGTCTCGACCATATTGGCAGATTTTTAAACAATCTCAGAATCGGCAAATCAGGGCAAGCATTTATTATCGAAAAAAATGGTACATTACTCGCAACTTCAACTGCCGAACAACCCTTCCGTACCGAAGGCAA
>NZ_JBARVX010000243.1:0-3935 GCF_049646505.1 Microcoleus sp. | reverse complement strand
GATTAATGACTAATGACTAATGACTAATGACTAATGACTAATGACTAATGACTAATGACTAATGACTAATGACTAATGACTAATGACTAATGACTAATAACTGCTGACTAATGACTAATGACTAATGACTAATGACTAATGACTAATGACTAATGACTAATGACTGCTGACTGCTGACTGCTGACTCACGTGCACTCGATCGCGCCCGTCAGACTTAGCCTGATAAAGCGCCTTATCCGCAGCTTCAATTAGCATCTTCGGCGAATTTTGATTTTCAGAAATCGTCGCCACCCCCATGCTGAGAGTCACGCAATCGGTGACAACAGACTTGAGGTGGGGAATTGCCAAAGCTTTTACGCGCTGGCGGATTCCCTCAGCAATAGCCTGTGCGGTCGCGATGTCGGTATTTGGCAAAATCACCCCAAATTCCTCGCCACCGTACCTAGCAGCTAAATAAAGGCTTTCTGGAGGTACGTTCTTGCAAGCATCCCCGATCGCCCGCGCGACTTGCTGCAAACAAGCATCCCCAGCCTGGTGGCCGTAGTTGTCGTTGTAAAGTTTAAAACAGTCAATGTCGCACATAATCAAAGACAGCGGTTCAGAAATGCTTGAGAGTTCCCATTCCCGGTTGAGTACCTCGTCAAACCGGCGGCGGTTGGCTAACTGAGTCAGACTGTCCAAATTCGCCAACCCGTCCAACCGCTGGTTAGCAGCAGCTAACTGCTGGTAAAGTAAAGATTGTTCGATCGCGATCGCCACTTGAGTAGCCAACTGACTCAGCAAATCCATATCAAACTGCTGCCACTCGCGGGGCCCCGAACAGTGGTGGGCAATCAGCAAACCCCACAACTTCGGTACTTGACAAGAAGGATTGCCATCGCGGTGTTCGATTCCCTGCTGCACGATAGGCACGACTAAATTCGCTTTCACCTGACACTCTGCCAAAAAATTGATGTGGCACTCGGCAAAATTAGAAGCGTGAATGTCCTCGACCGATCGAATTCTGCCCTTCAAATACTGTCCGACATAACTGTTAGCAAAACAGCAATCCTCCACAGCCATACCCATCAGCGGCATCCATCCTTCCCCCACCGACTCCACCACCACATCTCCGTTCCAATCGGGTCGGAAGCGGAAAATAATCACGCGATCGGTTGCCAAAAATTCCCGCACTTCGGCTACTGTAGTATTGAGAATATCTTCGATATCCAGAGAAGAACGGATGCGCGATTGAATCTGCGCGATCAGGCGTTCCCGTTCTACCTGCTGCCGCAAAGCTACTTGGGCTTGCTTGCTTTGAGTAATGTCCCTACCTTCGGGCAGCAGCAATACCACTTTGCCAGTTTCATCCGCGACGGGTTTGAGAGAAAAATCAACAGTTGCCGTCCGATTTGCACCTTGAAGTTCCACTTCATAGCGGACAAATTCACCTTTTGCCGATCGACAAATCGCCTCTTGCAACTGTTCCCGAACTTCCGGAGAATCTCCCCACCACGGCAAAAGCCAAAACGGGCGGTTTGCCACATCCCGCAGTTTCATTCCCGCGAAATCTAAAGAAGTTTGGTTAGCTTCCAGCAGAGTCCCGTCCGGATTCAACAAGCTAACAAATTGGAACGAAGAATCAAAAATTGCCCGAAAGCGCCGTTGAGAATCTCCCAACATTGCCGTCACCTTTTCGCGAGAAGTAATATCGCGGAAGCGCCACACCCTGCCAATAATATTTTGTCCGACTCGAATCGGCTGCGTGTAGCGTTCAAAAGTCCGACCGTCTTTAAAATCGAGAATATCGCAGCCTTCAGACTCCGCATCGCTATAAATTTCTTTAATTCTCTGCAAAAAAGCTCTCGGATCTCTAACTTGCTTGGCCAGAAAAGTCAGCCGCAGCGTTCGATCCATCGAGTTTCTAACTTCTTCATAAATTCCCCACATTTGAACTAACTTTTCGTTAAAACTAATCAGTTCTCCAGACGTAGTAACGGCAAGAATCCCGTCTGCCGTTGCTTCCAGAGTAGCGTGCAGCAAAGAGCGCGACCGATCTAATTCCGCTGTTATTAAGTTCCGTTCGTTGAGGTTTCGCACTGCTTTCACCTGCACTAAACGACCGTCGCAAACGACGAATTTACTGCGAACGTCAGCAGGAAAAGCCGTCCCGTCCCGCCTCAGAAAAATCGTTTCGCAGACTGTATTGCTGCTTGCAGAAATCATTTGTGGCGCTACTTTATAAGATTTTGGCGACAGCAGTTCCAGCAAACTCATTCCCGCCATTTCCGCAGGTTTGTAACCGAACATTTCGGCAAAATCGTTGTTGACGCTCAATATTGTGTCGCGGTTAGCGATAGCAACTGCTTCAAAATAAGCCTCGCCTTCGAGCAATCTCGCTGCTGCCGTGCTGCCATTTCCCACAGAAGAACTGTTATTAATTAGCTGTTGCAGTTGCGTATTTGCCGAGTACAAAGCTGCCATTGCTTGTCGATACATTGCAGTGCGTTTTTCGACTTTTTCTGTGAGGCGGTCGCGATATATTCGCAACTTTTTTTCTACTTTAATTAAATCTGTAATATCTACTGCAAACACGATCGTGCCGCCGACTTGACCAGTTTCATCGCGGTAAGGTATTCTGTCTATTCGCACCCAGCATTTTTGACCGGAGACAGTTGGCAGAAGTTCGACTTTTCCCAACTTGGGAACACCGGAATTAATTACCTCCAAATCTTCTAAATAATATTGTTCTGCTTCGTCAGGATAAATTTCATAAAAAGATTTTCCTTCCAATTGATTGGCGGGCAAACCTCTCGATGCAGCCGCAGCTTTGTTAATTCTCAGCAGGCGGCTTTCCCTATCTTTGTACCAAATCATTGCCGGCACGGAATCAAAAATAATTTGCTGTTCTTGGTGCTGCCGGCGCATTTCTGCTTCTGCTTGTTTTCTTTTAATTATTTCTTGTTTTAGTTTTGTATTAGTTTTTTTGAGTTCGGCAGTGCGTCTTTCTACTCTTTCTTCTAGTTGATCGTAGTATTTGCTCAGCAAGTTTTGCTGCTGTTCGCGCCGCATTGCTTCTAACTTAGATATTTCGCTAGCTGACAAACTTGAAGATACAAAATCTGCTAATATTTTGGTTAATTCCTGTTCTTCTTCCGTCCACTCGCCGCCGGAGCTTTCGCGTTCGGCACTGACTATTCCTGCCATTTGACCCCCCAGCAAAATCGGTACATTTAACAAAGAAGTTTTGCCTCGATCGGCAAAATAAAGATTTGCTAATTCTTGGGTTCTGGGGTCGTTTTCTGCTGCCACCGTTGCGATGGGAATTGCTGATTTTAACGCTTGAAAATATGCCGGACAGTCGGCGGCAGTGACGATTATTTGTACCGAATGAAGTTTGGTATTTTCTTCGTAAAAGTCGATGCAGTGAAGCTGCGTTTTGTCTTCGCCGTACAGCCAAATACTGGCTCGATTGCAGTTAACAATACTGACAGCAGTTTCTGTTACTTCGCGGATAAATTGTTCTATATTGTTGCGTTCTTTAAGTTGACTTTTGGCTAATTTTGCGATCGCCAAAGTTGGAGAACGCCTATTTTTTATCGGGTTTGGCGGCGCTGCTGCGGGCGAATCCTCCTTAATTTGTTCGCAAACTAAAAGTACAGTCGGCCGCTGGAAATTGGCAGTTGAGCGGTCGCCGCTATTTTCCTCTATTTTCCAGTCTACCGCCGGCAAGGCGCGCGCGGTTGCTTTTACCCAAATCGTCCTGCCATCTTTGCAAGTCAAGCGACCTTCCCAACAGGCAACTTGTGCAGCCAGCTTGCCGTTTTTCGCCTGTGTCAACCAAGCAAATTCCGCCTGCATTTTCCCTTGATCTTGACAGTAAAATATGTTAAAAATTGAATGAGAAATTAATTCCTGCGACCTGTAGGCGAGGCGAGACTCACCGAATTGATTGA
>NZ_JBARVX010000242.1:0-28425 GCF_049646505.1 Microcoleus sp. | reverse complement strand
TCCAATAACTCTGGAACCGTTACAAATTTGTACCCTTGCTTTTTCAATCGAGCAATAATATTGGGCAAAGCTTGTACAGTCTTTGCTCGATTGCCGCCGCCGTCGTGCATCAACACAATGCCGCCGGAACTTGCTTGCCGGAGTACGTTGTCCATCAACGATTGGGCAGCACTCCGCCAATCTAAAGAATCGGCAGACCACATGACAACTGTATAATTTTTCTTCTGTGCGTAAGCTGCTAATCCATTGTTTAAAATGCCTCCCGGCGGGCGGAAAAGCGATGTTTTTACACCAGTCAATTCTTCAATTAACGATGACGTGCGATCGATCTCGCGAGCTGCGCCGTCTTCGTTGTACTTAATGTATTGGTGGTTCCAAGTGTGGTTGCCGATCGCGTGACCTGCAGCCACTACTTGTTTGCCAAGTTCGGGATAAGTGTGCAGGTACCTTCCTACCCAAAAGAATGTAGCTTTAATATTGTTTTTCTTGAGAATATCTAGGATTTGTGTAGTTGTTGTCGGCCAGGGCCCGTCGTCAAATGTCAGGGCGATCGCTTTGTGCCGCGAGTCGAGTTTCGCCTGACGGATGGTTACACCTTTCAACTGGGAGGGCAGGCTTGATTGAAAGCGCTTTTCCTCCAAAGAGGCGATCGCCTTTTGGGAAAATTCAACTCGACTGGCGATCGCCCCTTTGATTCCGTTAACATTGGCGATCGGCTTTTGTTCTGAGGGTTCGGATACCGCCAACACTTGCGCCTGTATCGGCGGTGCCGTTCGCCCTGTCGCCCGCAAATTCATCGGCAACGTCACGCCCAGCAAAAAACTGGCGGTGGCTGCCACAAAAGCAACGATTAAATTTTTGTGCCGCCTCAACAGCCGTTTCAATTTTGTCACGTCATTATCTCCTTCACACCTTGCACAGTTAATTTTAGATTTTATGTTGATATCCAGTTAATTTAGTTAACTGGATAATCTTAAATAGGATTGTATCTAAAAATGCTACTGCAATTTGCACTTCTCGTGCTTTTCATACAGGAGGATTCTAGATTCATCGAATTGACTGGATAACGCATTTTGCTAAGTTCGCGGCAAAATCTTTATGTTGCCTGCTTACTTTGAAATGGCGTCTTTCTACAATCACTCTAGCTTTTCCTTTATTTTTAGGACTCTAGGCGCGATTTAAGACGCAAGTCTTAGCTTTTTCAGCTTTGCGTTAACGTTAGAGTCTACCACAGTTGCGAACAAGTTCCGGCTGTTTTAAAATGAATTTAATAAATTAAAGCCGTCCTATAAAAACGGGGTTTTAAATCCAGTTTTTCCAGGGGAAAATTTAAGAATTGTGTACAATAAACTGCCTGAACCGTGAAAACGAGGAATAGTTGAAATTTCCTCAAGGAAGAAGGCGATCCAATCGGGTTAATAGCAGGTTACACCAAATCCGGGTTTGCCACCCCCCTTATCTTCTGACTCTTCTGTTTCCTCTTATCTTCGCGATAAGAGCGCTGACGCGCCGCTTCGCGTACTGCGTCGAAAGCAGTTCCATAATAAAGGGGGTATGTTATATCAAATCCTCTCTTCATCGGAATGATTCAGATATATATTCTCGGACTCTGTGTACTCTGTGTTCTAGCGCCGGTTAAATCATTCCGATGCTACCGGAAACGATATTACCTGGATTTGAGTCCGGGGCGATCGCCCCCAACTTGCTCAAATTAACTTTTAGGGCCGATTCTCTGTTTGTACAAGCCGACAATCCGATCGATAACTTCGTCAACAGTCAGATTGTCTGTTTGAATTTCCACAGCATCCTCCGCTTTCCGCAAAGGTGCAATCTCGCGGGTGCTGTCCTTTTCGTCCCGCAGGGCGATGTCTCGTTCCAACTCGGCCAAACTAATATTAGCCCGATCGGTCTCTTTGAGCTGTAACAGCCGCCGGCGCGATCGTTCTTGTACCGAAGCCGTCAAAAAAATCTTCAATTCCGCATCCGGAAAAACGTTAGTCCCGATATCGCGGCCTTCTGCCACAATTCCGCCTTTTTTGCCGCAGCGTTGCTGTTCCTCCACCAGAAACTCCCGCACGGCCGGAATCGCCGCCATTTCCGAGACGCGGGATGTCACTTCCAAACTGCGAATTGCCTCGGTTACATCTTCGCCGTTAATCTTCAGCGTCAAAGCTCCCGGATCGAGGTTGTATTCTAAATAGCTGTAACTTACTAATTCGGCGATCGCGCATTCGTCAGAAATCGGCGTATTTGTTGTCAAAGCCAGCCAAGTCAGGGCCCGATACATCGCCCCAGTATCCAAATAAAACAGCGAGAGAGCTTTTGCTGCTTGGCGAGTTACCGTAGATTTGCCAGCACCCGCCGGGCCGTCGATCGCCACAATCGGCCGCCGGTTCCTGAGAATTAGATTGTCAATCAACCGAGTAGAGCCGACTCTGGCTGCTACGGCCAAAAGTCCTGCTGTTTCCACAACCTGCAACGGCGCGAGAGTGTCGGGATCGACAAGTTCGGCGTATTCGAGCTTCACAGCAGGCTCTCTGGCTACTTCTTCCCGCGCCGCAGCGAGGGTGGCGGAGGCAGTGCGGTCGCCTGAAGCAAAAGTTTTTGAGGCTTGTTGCAGGGCGCGGTAGAGGGCGCAGGCTTGCTGTTTTTGCTCTGCTGTTAAATACTGATTGCGAGAACTCATCGCCAGTCCCGACTCTTCGCGGGCGATCGAACAAGCAACAATCTTGACAGGCAAGTTAAAATCAACAGCAAGTTGGCGGATAATTGCTAGCTGCTGAGCGTCTTTTTGGCCGAAATAAGCTTTTGTCGGCTGCACTAAACTCAAAAGTTTAGTCACAATTACCGCCACGCCCTGAAAATGACCTGGCCTCGACTTGCCGCACAGCACCGATGTCATCGCCGGTGGCGGTACTACTTGAGTTAAGGATGAAAGGTAAATTTGTGTTTGGGCGGTTTTCTGTGTTTCTGTTACCCCTGAGTTGCCAAACATTTCTGTTGCTGGGGGAGCAAAAATGACATCAACCCCAGCTTCTTGGCACAGCAACCGGTCTCGATCCAAATTCCGGGGATAATCTTGAAAATCTTCTGTCGGCCCAAATTGCAGCGGGTTGACAAAAATGCTCACCAGGACGATCGCATTTTCTTGTCTTGCTCGCTGGATCAAGCTCAGATGTCCTCCGTGCAAAGATCCCATCGTCGGCACCAAACCGACTGTCACATGAGGTGCAGCAGATTTTTGTGAATTTAAGTAGCAGCGAAGTGCTGCAATCGCAGTAAACAGGCGCACCGTTAGATTCTCCTGAAGGCAGCATTTATCGGTCAGAATTTGTTCAATCTGATATCTTGCACCGATGTTAGCAACAAACTCGCCCACAAAAGAGCGCGACTTTGGCAGCGAGTGCCAAATGTTAGTTCGACACAATACCAAATCCGGCGAACGTTACCCTGTTCTGCTGGTGCACGGGCAGCCATTGCATCTATGCGCGACGGGCCCTTGGTAGCTAGTTAAGACGCAAGCTGCATTTGTCAAATCGTCCTGTATTAATCTCTCTCTGGGATCTTTCTCTGTGTTCTCTGCGCCCTCTGTGGTTAAATCATTCCGATGCAACCGGAAACGATATGACAAATGCTTCCCAGCTCTCCTGAACTTTTGGTAATAAATTAATCTAACGTTTGGTAAGAGGTAATGGGTAATAGGTCAGGAATCGATCGCCAATTCCCCATTCCCAATTCCCAATTCCCAATTCCCCCGTATCGAACTCTAATTCAGTCAATCAGAACTCAGTAGAAATTATAAATTGTTGGTGGAACCCGCACCTACAAACCGCCACAAAGCCAATCCGCCGCCCCTTCCCCTCGCAGCAATTACCTCATTATCTACCAGAAAATATGCAAAAAAAGCCTGCTTTCCCACACTCAGACTCAAAAACTCCGCTTCCCGCGATTCACCGCTGCGAATAAATCCTTGATACACAGTTTTACCCAACAATTTCACAGTAATTCTGGTAAAATCAAAAGCTAAAATATTCTTATTTACCAAAAACTTAGTCGGCCCGGAAAGAGTTAATTCGATCGCCCCCACTTGCACCGAATTCTCCACCTTACCAGTTTCGATATCCGCTGCCGCGCCGGCAACAGGTTCCGCCGACGAATAAGCAATTTTAATTTTCGCTACCCACTCAGGGATGTAACGTCCCGCACCCAACACAATCCCCGCTTTTTGTCTGGTCTTTTTTGTGCCGGTGATAAAGCACAGTTGCCAGTTGCCAATTAATTGCTCGAAAGAATAGCGAATTTTATTTTTTTTCGCAGTTTTCTCGGTTTCTAGGAGGGCTGCAACTGCGGCGGCGGGAGATGGTTTAGTGTTCGATTGAGCGGCTTGTTTCAGAACGGATATGCTTGACATTTAACTAAAAATAACATAAATTTACTAGGCTCTACCGCAGATATTTAGCAACAGGCTGTCAGACCTGTTCCACAAGCAAAAAAAAGATTGATTGTGGGGCTGGCATCTTAACCAGCTTCTGGTGCGCCGCAGGCTGTCGGGCCTGTCCCACCAGCAGAGAAGAGATTGATTGCGAGGCAGACTCTGGGGCCTGCATTTGATACATCTTTTCCAATCGGGTTTCAAAACTTTGATAATACCGGTTAAATACGACCGATATCTGTAACTATAGAAGAAGTACATAGTTCGATCGACCGCAAAGAGGCCACCGTGCAACCCGTAGACTTTACAACTTTAACCGCCACTTGCAGCGAACTGCGAGCCAAATGGCTGCCAGCGCGCTTAGAACAAGTCTACCAGCGCGATCGATTTACCGTGTCCCTGGCACTGCGTACCATGAAAGGGCGCGCCTGGATAGACCTTTCCTCCCATCCAACAGCAGCCCGCATCTGTGTCGGCGACCCCCCGCCCCGAATTCCCGACACCTTCACCTTCAGCGAACAACTGCGCCACCAACTGTGCGGTTTAGCCTTAGTTGCCATCGCCCCCGTCTCCCCTTGGGAAAGAGTCATCGACTTGCAATTCGCCAAACGTCCGGGCGAACCGGCACTCTGGCACCTCTACGCCGAAATCATGGGCAAGTACAGCAACATCATCCTTACCGCCCAAGACAATTTGGTTGTCACCTGCGCCCACCAAGTCAGCGCCAAACAGTCCACCGTCCGCCCCATCCAAACCGGACAACCCTACGAATTGCCCCCGTCTTTGACCGATGCAGTGCCGAGTCTGAGCGAACCTCAAAACCGCTGGCAAGAACGAATTAGCCTGGTTCCGGGGCAACTAAAGATTAATCTGTTGAAGAATTACCGAGGGTTGAGTAAAGGCTTAGTAGTGTCCATGATTCTTTCTGCAAATTTAGACCCCGAACAATCCACCGACAGCCTCAATCCCCACCAATGGCAGCAACTATTTCAGCGCTGGCAATACTGGCTGCAATGCCTAGAAAACTCCAAATTTCAACCGAGTTTTACCCCCGAAGGCTACAGCGTCATCGACTGGCCAAAACCCGAAAAACAGCCAGAATCTGAATCTGAAAAGGAATCTAATTCCCCCAATCTGTTACATCCGCTACATCCGCTACAAAATCCGCTGCCGAACTCTTCCGTCCAAGAATTACTCAACACCTACTACACCGGCCAAATCAACCAACAACTATTCGCCCAACTGCGGCATCAGCTTACCCAAAAACTCAACAGCATCCTCGCCAAACTGCGCCTCAAAGCCAACACATTTAAAGAACGCTTGCAGCAATCGGCAGATGCCGACACCCACAAATCTCAAGCCGACTTGCTAATGGCAAACTTGCAGCATTGGCAACCGGGAATGAAATCAATTTCCCTCCCCGACTTTGAAACCGAAAAACCAGTTGCCATTCCCCTAAACCCGGAAAAAAACGCCGTTCAAAACGCTCAAGCAATCTACAAAAAACACCAAAAACTTAAAAGAGCTCGCATTGCAGTAGAACCTTTGCTAGCCGCAGTACAGGAAGAAATTGACTATTTGGAACAAGTCGAAGCCGCGCTTTCGGTATTGGAAACCTATCGCAACACCCAAGATTTGCAAACCCTCGCCGAAATCCGCGAAGAACTGATCCAACAAAAATATCTCAACGTACCAGATTACCGCAGTACCGACAAAGATGCTGCGATCGAATTTCACCGCTACCAAACCCCCAGCGGCTTTGAATTATTAATCGGGCGCAACAACCGCCAAAACGACCAACTCACTTTTCGTACCGCCAACGACTACGACTTGTGGTTCCACACCCTAGAAATTCCCGGAAGTCACGCCTTGCTGCGTCTGACACCCGGTAATGTCGCCCAAGAAACCGATTTGCAATTTGCCGCCGACATGACTGCATACTACAGTCGCGCCCGCCAGAGCGAACAAGTCCCGGTGGTTTATACAGAACCGAAATATGTATACAAGCCGAAAGGTGCCAAACCTGGTATGGTTGTCTACAAGCAAGAGCGGATTGTCTGGGGCAGACCGCAGCAAGCTCTCGCATGATATGATGTGCGATGTGCGATGTGCGATCGAACAATCCAACTAAAATAGATTCCCAGCCAGGACTTCCCTCCTCACTGCAAACCCAAAAATCTCTGTATAATGTAAAGTTTTATTACAATACAATAAATTATATTGCAAAAGTACCGCTTAAGAGAGATGATATCTGTCTTAGAACCCGCTGCAAAGAAACGTGCAATTTGGGTTTCCTCACCGTGAGAAAAACACTGTGAGAAAAACAACGGATTTAACTATTTGTGCAGACCAGCTTTAGCTAAAGCTGGTCGTTTCTGTTGAAATTATCTGCGCTGCATCTGCCTGGAAAAAGCGGTTGACCGATTAATCAAAGATTCACGAAATAAATCTAATTTTCTCTGATTTCAGGCTCACCGCAATCAAAGGTGCGCCGGCGCACCCTACACAGACAACTCCTAGAAAGTAAACGTCGTTCTGATTACTCCAATCACCAAATCTGAATTATCATTATTGTGATCCGGAGCAGTCAGCCAAATCAAACCAGGAGTGACCGAAATATTGTCGCTCAAATTAAACTGATAGAAACCTTCAATGTGCAGCGAAGTATCCTTATCTTCCGGCAAACTCCGATTAGTAGAACTCGTCACCCGCGGCTCCATACCTACCAGAATTCCCGCCACATTTCCTTCTTTCAACAAATCGGGAAAAGCCAAAGTAGCCGCCCAGTTCCAGATTTTTTGGTCTCCCCGCTGCACAGAACCGGTAGGAGTCGCCAAGTTCGACAAAATGCGCTGGTTTGTGTAACCCGCCCAACCGCCAAGAGCAATTCGGCGACCCAGTTTCAACGAAGCTTGCGCGCCGTAGGAATTGCTAGAAACCGGCAGATTGCTATCGCTGTCGAGCCCGAAGGAACCGAGACGAGCAGGGAAATTAGAAGCATTGCTGCCGGTACCGGTCACGAAGTTGTAGGAATTAACGTAAGTTAAACCCACAGCAAAGCTTTCGCTCGGCGTGAAAGTCAACTGAGCTAAAGCGCCGTAGGAACCGTTGAACAAACCGCTACCCCGCGCCGGGTTCGCAGCGTCGCCGGCCAAATATCCCAAACTAAGTTCGAGTTTGTCCCCAAACTGATGCCGCAAACCGATGCCAGAACCGCCTGTCAAATAGTAAATCGGGTTGCGAGTACCGAAGTTGGAAAGAGCGCCGCTGCCGCCATCTCCGTCAAAGTAAGGGTTGACTGTGTTGGTAAAATCGTCAGCAGCGCCGGCGTTGGCTTCTAGAATTACAGTAGTGTTTTTGCCTAGGGGAAATTGGTAAAGCAGCGCATCTAAACCAACCGTATTGCTAGCCTCGGCAAAAGGCCCGGCATTAAACCGCAATTCCCCTTCAGCGGTTTTGGTATTGTTAGCAGAAAACGAACCCAAGTTTAAAACTTGCAGTCGAGTTCTCAGCAAATCTTGACCTGAGAAACTCGTATCGAAATTGAGACGCACCCTGCTGCCAAAAGCTGTGGTTCTATCAGCTTCGCGGCCCTCGGCATCATCTCCGGCGGCGATACCGGTCACAGCAAATACCGCTTCGCCGTTGAGTTTAGTGGTAGTCGAAAACTGATTTGCTTCTAATTCAGAAGTCCGCGCTTCCAAAGCATCGACGCGGCCGCGCAAAGTTGCTAATTCTGCTGCAAATTCTTCTTGCAATCTTTGGATAGAAGCCAAATCTTCTTTGGTTGCCAGATTTCCCGTACCGCCTCTAATCAGTTCGCTAACTTTATCCAAACACGCATTTAAACCCGCTGCAAATTCGTAGCGAGTCATCGCCCGGTTGCCGCGGAAAGTGCCGTCAGGATAGCCAGCTATGCACCCGTAGCGCTCTACTAGGGATTGCAGTGCTTGGAATGCCCAATCTGTGGGTCGAACGTCGGAAAGTTGGGAAACTGAGGTTACTTGGCCAGCAGCATTTTCGCTGCTGCCTTCTGTGCTGTATTGGTTGATTTGTTCTAAAACATTTGACTGTGCTTGAGGTTGAGCACTTGGAGGAGTCGATTGGGAAATCTGTTCGGGTTGTGCTGCGGGTTTTTCTGCTGCTGCAACTGCGGTTTGTTCGGCGCTTAATTCTGCTGCTGCAACTGTGTTTTCCGGTGCTTTTGTCTGTTGGGAAACTGGAATTTCTTGTGCTTTTAGATTTTCTTTCTCAATAGTGTCAGCAGTCAAGTTACTAGCTATTGGGGCTGGCTCTGCTGTCTGGGCTGCTGTTTCAGGCTGTGCAGCCGGCTCTGCAGCACCTGGTAGTTGCAATTGATTGGCTCGAGCTGTCTGGAAAGTTTCTACGGGCTGCTCCGCTGCTATAACTGTTGAAGATACGACTAAACTTGCTGCCAGTACAGCGGGACTGACTAAAAGTCCTTTCCACAAAAATTTGGACATTTTTTCCTCACACCACGTTAGTTCGATCGCCCAAATCTGCAGAACGGGCGATCGTAAATCCCCTACAGTATTAGGGTAATAAGATTTCTTGTCAATAAGAAAGGTCATATTTTCCAAACAAGGGAGAGCCAGAGACTAAGACAGAATTTTCTACTGCCAACCGCTTTCCTGCCAACCGCCAACTGTCAAATAAGAGGGCGGGCACTCTTGGCACCGCCCCTACCAACTGCCAACTGCCAACTGCCAACTGCCAACACTCAACTGCTACCGTATCAAGCATTGCGATATCCCAAAATGTGATTGGGTGTGGAGGTTCGGTGAAATCTGCTGTGGAAAAACTCAAATACGCCCTAGTTCACGAATGGTTGACACCCTTAGCTACCGGCGGTTCGGAACTCGTAGTTGCCGAAATTCTTAAATACATAGACGCTGATGTCTATGCTCTGATTGACTTTGAATCGGCCAATCCCGAAAGCTATCTTTTCGGGCGACAGATTGGCACAACATTCTTGCAGCACTTTCCGAAGGCGCGCAGCGGCGTGCAAAAATATTTGCCATTTCTGCCGGTGGCGATCGAGCAACTAGACCTGCGACAATACGACATCATCCTCTCATCATCCCACGCCGTCGCCAAAGGCATCCTCACCAGCCCAGGGCAACTGCACGTCTGCTACTGCCATACACCCATGCGCTACGCTTGGGACTTAACTTTTGACTATTTACGCAGCAGCAAAGCCGGACGGGGCATTCCGGGCTTGCTGACGCGATATTTGTTGCACCGACTCCGGCAGTGGGATGTAATTTCTGCCAACCGCGTCGATTATTTCATCGCCAACTCCCAACACACCGCGCGCCGAATTTGGCGGTGTTATCGGCGACGCGCCGAGGTGATTTATCCGCCGGTAAATATCCAGCGATTTTCCTTGATGCCGGAAAAACAAGACTTTTATGTGACAGTGTGCCGATTGGTAAGCTACAAAAACGTAAGTGCGATCGTCCAAGCATTCAATCAACTCGGTCGAACTCTAATTGTCATCGGTACCGGGCCAGAATTAGAAATGATTCGGCAAATCGCCAAACCCAACGTGCAACTCCTCGGCTGGCAGCCCGCCGAAGTAGTTGAAAAATACATGGCCGAGGCAAAAGCCTTTGTCTATGCAGCTTGCGAAGATTTTGGCATAGCTTTAGTAGAAGCTCAAGCTTGCGGGACACCAGTCATTGCCCTAGCAGCCGGCGGTGCTTTGGAGACAGTGCTCGACATTCGCCAACACCCAGAAACTGGGACAGGTTTATTTTTTTCCTCGCAAACCGCAGCAGCATTAGTCGAAGCAGTCGGGGAATTTGAGCAGTTGCAAGGCAAATTTCAGCCGGAAACGGGACGGTTGCGCGCATCCGGGTTTGCCCCCGAAGTCTTTGAGCGGCGCTATCTCGCTTTTGTGGAACGCTGCTATCAGGAATTTCAATCCCGCGATTTTAGCGAGTTTGAGAGTTGATATCATCTCCGGCTGCGGTGTCTGCTCTCAACTGCCAACCGCTTTCCTGCCAACTGCCAACAGTCAACTGCCAACTGCCAACACTCAACTGCCAACTGCCAACAGACAAGGGCGGGCACTCTTGGCACCGCCCCTACAAACTGCCAACACTCAACTGCCAACTGCCAACAGACAAGGGCGGGCACTCTTGGCACCGCCCCTACAAACTGCCAACACTCAACCGCCAACTGCCAACCGCTTTCCTGCCAACACTCAACTGCCTTCTGCCCCAGAAAATTGAGTATTGGAAACATAATTCAGAGAACAAAGCGTCTTGAGGCTTTATGATCGAGACTGTGTGTGGTGTGAAGTGAAGGAGTAAGATGACTGCCGACAGCCAACTAATCTCCGGTAAGGTAATTCGAGCGATCGCGAGACGCGGTTTTGGGCCTGTCCTCGACGGAGACAGACGCACAACTCGTTCTCTACAGAGCCTCGACGGAGAATTTTTCAAGCGGCTATTTGACATCCTGTTTTCCTTATCGGTTCTGCTCCTGTTTGCTCCGGTTTACCTGCTTTTGGCTTTCTCGATCGCCTTAAGCTCGCCCGGACCTATTTTTTACGTACAGGAACGAGTAGGCAAAAACCGTAAAATGTTTTATTGCCTTAAATTCAGAACGATGGTGGAAAATGCGGACGACATATTGCTAGAAATCATGGAAAGATCTCCGCATTTGCGTCAAGAGTTTGAGGACAATTTCAAGCTGAAACAAGACCCTCGAATTACCTGGATCGGAAGATTTTTACGAATGACCAGTTTAGACGAGTTTCCCCAGTTTTGGAATGTTTTAAAAGGAGATATGAGTGTCGTCGGACCGAGACCTTTAGTTGAAGAAGAACTGCCGAGATACGGCCGTCACATCAACAAAATTCTCACCATCCGACCTGGAATTACAGGTTTGTGGCAAGTGTCCGGCCGCAACGACATTCCCTATCCCCGGCGTGTCCAAATCGACCTCTATTACGCAAATGACAAAAACCTTTGGATGGATATGTGGATTGTTTTCAAAACAATAGGAGTTGTGATTTTCCCCAAAAATAACGGCGCGTATTAATTCTTGTCCGCAGTCAGCAATCGGTAGTTAGTTTTGTTTGTTACTGACGGCTGATGCTGACTACTGACAGCAAGTGGCAAACTCTTTGTCAAAACATTCACAGTTTCTTGATGGCGATCGAAGAATTGTGAGTTAATCTAGAGCTTGAGAATACGATCGGCAGGCCACAACAGCCTCCAGTCAGCAAATCCGAAGTGAATTAACACAGCCTGTCAAAGGAAAATGAGATGACGCAACGCAAGCGAGCGCTAATAACAGGTATTACAGGTCAAGACGGCTCCTACTTGACCGAATTACTTTTAGATCGAGGATATGAAGTTCACGGCATTATCCGGCGGAGTTCTAGTTTCAATACCGATCGCATCGATCACATTTATGTCGATCCTCACAGCGCAGACGCACAGTTATTTCTGCACTACGGCGACTTAACCGACGGCACTACTCTGCGCCGGATCTTAGAAGAAGTTCAGCCGGTAGAAATTTATAACTTAGGCGCTCAATCCCACGTCAGAGTCAGTTTTGACTCGCCGGAATATACGGTTGACACAGTAGGAATGGGAGTATTGCGCCTGCTAGAAGCAATTCGGGACTACCAGCGCCGCACGGGCATAGAAGTGCGGTTTTATCAAGCAGGTTCTTCGGAAATGTTTGGTTTGGTGCAGGAAGTTCCGCAGAAGGAAACAACTCCTTTTTATCCCAGAAGTCCCTACGCCTGCGCTAAAGTTTACGCTCACTGGCAAACAGTAAATTATCGCGAATCTTACGGACTTTTTGCCTGCAACGGCATTTTGTTCAACCACGAATCTCCCCGCCGCGGCGAAACTTTTGTAACTCGCAAAATTACTCGCGCCGTTGCCAGAATTGTCGCCGGCAAGCAGAAAAAGATTTACTTGGGCAATCTCGATTCCAAACGGGACTGGGGCTACGCTAAAGACTACGTGCGGGCGATGTGGCTGATGCTGCAACAAGACAAACCGGACGATTATGTCATTGCTACCAACGAGACCCATTCTATTAAGGAATTTCTCGATTTAGCCTTTAATTACGTCAATTTAGATTGGCAAAAATATGTCGAGTTTGACGAACGCTACTTGCGTCCGGCAGAAGTCGAACTGTTGATTGGCGATTCGACTAAGGCGCGGCAGCAGTTAAATTGGGAACCGTCTGTAACTTTTGAGGAGTTAGTACATTTAATGGTAGATGCTGACATCAAAGCTTTAGAAAAGCAGGAACGAGGTTCTGGTAATGGATTTGATTGATGCGCGAAACTAAGCAGTCACCGCGACTGCTTGACAGCTATTTTCGTTCAACAAAATTGGTAGTTGGGCGATCGCTCGTCCTAGTTGAGTTAATGTAGATCCACTAGGGCGAGTTTGGTTATATTTTTACTGAGCAGGAAAAACAAGCCCGATCGCTCCAAGTTGTGTAGCGGTGGCATTTTTAGACAGAAAATTGTCGATCGACCTTTATTGAAAATCCCCAGGATAAAATTATGACAAGCTTGGATTTAAGCAGCAAGCGCATTCTAGTTACGGGTGGCGCAGGTTTCCTAGGCCGTCAGGTAATCGACCAGTTAGTCAAAACAGGGGCGGATGCTGATAAAATTTCGGTAACGCGATCGATCGACTGCGACCTCCGCGTCATGGAAAACTGCAAGCGCGCCGCCGACCAAAAAGACATCATCATACACCTAGCAGCCCACGTCGGCGGCATCGGTTTAAACCTCATCAAACCGGCAGAACTATTTTATGACAATTTGATGATGGGCGCGCAACTAATCCACGCCGCCTACGAAGCAGGAGTCGAAAAATTCGTCTGCGTCGGTACAATTTGCGCCTATCCCAACTTAACCCCAGTTCCCTTCAAAGAAGACGACCTGTGGAACGGCTATCCCGAAGTAACCAACGCACCTTACGGAATAGCAAAAAAAGCCTTATTAGTGCAACTGCAATCCTACCGCCAGCAGTACGGATTCAACGGTATCTACTTGCTACCAGTCAACCTTTACGGCCCGGAAGATAACTTTGACCCGAAAAGTTCCCACGTCATCCCCGCATTAATTCGCAAAGTCTACGAAGCCCAAGAAAGGGGAGACAAAACACTGCCAGTTTGGGGAGATGGCAGCCCCAGCCGCGAGTTTTTGTATTCCACAGATGCAGCGCGGGGAATTGTGATGGCAACTCAATCTTACAATGAATCCGACCCGGTTAATTTGGGAACAAATAGCGAAGTTAAAATTCGCGATTTAGTGGAAACCATTTGCGAATTGATGGGATTTGAGGGAGAAATTGTTTGGGAAACAGACAAACCGAACGGTCAGCCGCGCCGCTGTTTGGATACCCAAAGGGCTAAGGAAAGGTTTGGTTTTGTGGCTGAGATGGGCTTTAAGGAAGGGTTAAAAAATACGATTGATTGGTATCGAAAACACGCAGTTTGAGTTTATAAAACCCCGGTTTTTTGAATAAACCGGGGCTTTTTTTATAAGATTCGGCGGTTGAAACCGCAGCTATACAAACAATGTCCGCCTCTGCGGACTAAGAATAAGAAATTATACCAATCGATTGCCTCTAGGGTAGAACTCTCCTACAATAAATTACTTGTGGAACACCTTTATTGTAAAATATATTATTTTCGCACAATTTTTATTTTAGAATGGAACTGAACCAGCAGAAAGAACTTTTCAGCAAAGCTTATGTACGTGCCGTTGCAGCCGTGGCAGGTTTCTCGATCGATCTGTTAGAATTAGACTTCGACAGCATCGACCTACAAATCACGGCTGGCAGCGGTGACGGAAGTGTTTATTTTCCAGAGTTGAAGTTACAATTGAAATGTACTTCAAGGGATGTGATGGACGGCGACTACATCCGATATCCGCTCAAACTCAAAAACTACAACGATTTGAGAAGGAATGCCCTAGTACCTCGAATCTTAGTTGTAGTTTTAGTACCAGAAAATCTAGAAGACTGGTTGCAGCAGTCAGAAGCGGAACTGTGCATGAGAAATTGTGCCTACTGGATGTCATTGCGGGGACAGCCAGAAACACAAAATATAGCAAATGTGACTGTTTCTTTACCCCGCAGCCATCAGTTTACAGTAGAAGCTCTTAAGTCAATGATACAGCGCATTAGCGAGGGAAGTTTGCCATGAAAGTAACTGTAAGAGATAGTCACATTCTGAAAACAATTGAGCCAAATGTGTTAGAGAAATACTTACAGATAAATGGCTGGCACAAAGCTCGTCAATTTTATGAGGGATTCATTTGGAGCAAGAAAAATTCTGTGAGTCAGGAGGGGGAAGTATTGGTTTCACCGCACCAAGATTTTGATGATTTTGCAGAGGTGATGTGTCGAAACTTAAAAGCACTAGAAGTGGTTGAAAATCGCTCTCAGCTAGATATTCTCAGCGATTTAATCACTGCTTTACCTAATGTTTCAATTTCAGGATGGATTAATAAAGTACAGGGGGAAGAATCGGCAACCTGCAAAATTACATTAATGGGATTTGTAGTGGGGAAGCTGAGAAAAATTTATCTGGAATTGAGCGGATCTGATTATCAGTTGGCCCTCAAGGCTTATGAAGCGCGATCGCCCGTAACCTGTTTTGGCGATTTAATTAAAGAAAATGACGGTTTCGTGCTAAACAATCCCCGCGATTTTGCTCTGCTGACTGAGGCAGAATTAATCTCATAGTTTGGGAAATCCTGGTTGTGGTACAATCGCAAAAAATATTGTGCCGATCGCATTACAGGAAAACAGGTTGTGCAAACTATAAAATTAGGTGCATCGGGTTCCGATGTTGTTAAACTGCAAAAACGCTTGCTGGAGTTAGGGTTAAATCCAGGAAGTGCAGATGGTAAGTTTGGGCCGAAAACTGAAGCATCCCTCAAACAGTTTCAAAGCAATCAAGGGTTGTTGGCTGACGGAATTGCGGGCCCGAAAACGCTAGCTGCTTTGTTCGCCGGAGAACCTTTGGGGTCGTCACTTTTATCATACAGGGCGATCGGGCTAATTTTAGAATTCGAGGTTGGCGGCGGGCGGGAATACTACGAAAAGCTGTTGCAGCGTCCAACTTGGCCCGAAGGAGCATCAGGAATTACGATCGGCATCGGCTACGATTTAGGTTACAACAGTGTAGAAGTTTTTAACCAAGATTGGCATCAATTAGGAGATGCAGATCGAAAACGTTTGAGTAACTGCTGCGGCTTGAAAGGGGAAGCTGCAAAAAGCCGTTTAGCTAGCGTGCGAGACATTCTTATTTCTTGGGAATTAGCGTGGGAAGTTTTTAATATTGTAACAGTGCCAAAATTTTACAATTTTACTAAAGAAGCATTTCCCGGTTTTGAAGAATTGCCGGCGGATGTTCAAGGCGGATTGGTAAGTTTGGTGTTCAATCGCGGCACGAGTATGGAAGGAAACCGCCGCCGGGAAATGCGTGCAATCCGGGATTTAGTGCAGAAAAAAGATGTGAAGGGCATTGCTGAACAAATCCGGGAAATGAAACGGATTTGGGTTGGTACGAGTATTGCAACAGGTATCAACAGGCGGCGGGATGCGGAAGCGGCTTTAATTGAGGAAAGTGCTTAGATATCCTGTCTTCTGTTATGATAAAGGCGATCGCGCCTCAGTGAAGGAAGGGCGATCGCTCCTCAATTCAAGTCAGGGCGATCGCGCTTGATGTAAGGTGATGGTAAACTGAATTGCAAGTATCCTATATAATTAGTTAATGAGTGGCATTAACCGCGAACTAACACCAGACCCAAGAACCAGTTTATTTGACAAACATCTTCCAGAAACACCACAGGTACAAAGACTGCTGAGAAAAGAAGAAAAAGCTCATGTATTTAATGACAGAGCCACAATGGATTTAGTGATACAAGCTATTATAGATAGAGGAGAGCTTACAGGGATTGAGGATGAAACCGATGACTACGATCGCTACGGGCGATACTTTGATTATCCTATAGGTTATCAAATTAGAGCCGACGGCAGTCGCATTCCGCTGTATTACGCAGAAATTAAAATCATCAAAGGAACTAATAATTACCATGTTATCCCCCGCACAAAACCTCGTCGAACAAATCAATGATTGGGAATTTATCGAGTTGTGGGTAGATCCGATTGTTTTCCCGCCTCGGATTCTGATGTTAGTGGGTGGCAAAAATAGTAAGTGTGGTATTTACGAGCCATCGCCGAATTATAAACTGCTGTTTTTAGGTTCAAGTTACGATGAGGCTCACTCGTGGCTACTGGAAGATGAATATGAGCGAGTTGATGGTAGGCTTTTAGCCTCGGAAATAGTTTGAGACTGTGATATTATAAAGGCGATCGCTCCTCGGTTAAAAAATGGCTATCGCACTCTTTGCTAAGCTACTCCATAGCCGGTATACGGACGCTTGTAAGGTGGATGTAAACCTAAAACTATATCTTCTTTTGGTACTCCCAGATCGACTAATTCCTGTCCGAGATCGGCTTCTGTCATATTGCGTTGAATCCAAATTTTACCATCCTTGATGTCTATGTGAATGAAACAGTTATAAATTTGTTTGTATCCCTCCCAGCCAACATCTAAAATTTGGTAATGATCGTGTTCTGTGTCGAACACGAGCTGACACTCAACATCAAACTCGGAATTATTATCGAGACTGGCATGAGAGGTTAAGAGTTGGCGGATAAATTGGCGATACTGCTCTATTCTTTCCATTCAATGATTACCTCCTGAACAGGATCGTAGACGATTAATTTCACTTGATAATGTCGGATAGCTTCTTGAGTAAATCGTTCTTGAAAGAAGGATTCAAATATATCGATAGGGACTGCCAGATATAGAGTTCTATCTGATTCGCTCATTTGCAATCCTAAGCGGTAGTTCAAAAACTGTCCTAACGCTGAATGAAAGTCTGTAATCGCTGAGGGATTGAGAAAGCTTTTGATTTCAACTGCAATTTTGCGTCCAGCCTTTTGGGCGGCAAAGACTTTCTCTGCTGCTAGATCTATCTCCAGCTTCACCTTATCTATCTTGAGGATCAGCGGATCTGCCGTAACTACCCACTCTTCCTTCAAGAGTGCTTGTTTGACGGCATAATGGAATAGGTCTTTAGCGGCCATCGTTTTTTTTACAGTATATAGCTGTTATTATAATAGCGATCGCTCCTCAATTCAAGTCAGGGCGATCGCATAAGTAGGAAGGTATGGTTAATTCCCTGAAAAGCTGGGGGACTCAATTTAAAATGCCAGCAATAAAGCGCCGATCATTTGTAATATCTGGACGACAGCCTCAATAGACAATCCCAGTGAGCCGGCCAACGAGCCGATCGCTGTCGCTATTTCCGTAACACCGGCACCTGAACTGATTAAAGCTATAAACTGGCTAAAAATTTCAATAACAGCGGGTACGTTAGCAACCAAGCTAAATAAAGCCGCAACAGAAACAGCTCCTATTTTGAGAGCTTCGAGTAGTACCGTTAGCTGCCCGATCGCGTCTGGGCCTTGGGTATGAATATAATCTAAAATTTGTGCGATTGCTGCTACCAGTGCATCCATGTTTCTTTCCTTTTAGTGTTAAATACCTACGAGCGAGCGATACTATTAGTCAATTAGCTGAAAAAGCATTTCAAAAAATAATCGGATTATTTCAAACCAGCTCAAATCATTTCTCATCTTGGTTCCTACATTATTCAGCTTTTCAATATGTTAGATAAAATCAATATTTTAAATAACCAGCCACTCAAAAGTAACATGACTGAAACTGCAAAAGCAGCAGCATTTTCTGGAATTCCTGAAATTTTGTGGCAGCCAGTATAAATCATTAAAATTGTGTAGGTTATAGCCACAACCATAACTATAACAATAATTTCAAGATTCGTTATTCCTAAAAGACTACTCATTAATAGCAATAATGACGCAGGAACTAAAGCGACACCAGCAATGAATATATCCCCTTGAAAACTGCCATATCCACGAAATAGTTTGCGCGTCAAAAAACTAGCCCCTGCTATACTCAAAAAATTAGCAGCGCTGGCAAGTATCAAATTAAATAATGAACTATTTCCTGAGTTTTGTGGTAAAAATTTTTGGCACGCGAATACAAAGCAAACTACATATGCTATTCCAAAAGCAATTCCCACTCCTAAAGCACGTTCCTTGCCTAACCCTTGAAAAAAAACTGGAAGACCGCCAACAGGATTAATTAGAAAAATTTTTAATCCTTGAATAGCGTCACTAAGAGTTGATTTAACTTTGCTTGCGACTTCAGTAGCCACTTCATTTTGATTTTCTTTTTCGTTCATGATTAATTGCTCCCAAAAGTATTATTTGTTTTTGTAAAACCATGATAAATATTTGTGACTCTTACATCAATACGATGCAAGAGTCACAAATATTTATTAGCTTTAACCAGTAATTTTTCTCACAATTCTTCTATGCTTATCAATGACATCAGCAACCTCTTTTACCGTCTCCTTTTGTTCTTGCGACAGCGGGCATTTCAGCTTTTGTTCTTTTTTGGGTTCGTTAGCCATGAGCTTATATTTTAATGTTTTGGTACAGCTTGCAATTAGTGACGGATAGCTTGTATTTGAAAATTACCATCGTACCCATAATGAAGTCAAGTCATAAAATATCATAAAATGTAAGCAATTTTTGAAGCCTCTTTGTCAGAAACAAGTCATATTTTGCGCTCTAAATCACAAAAAGTCAGAAAAAGTCTGATAAAATAAGTAAAACCACTACACCAACTCGACCGATGGACGTTCAAGAAGTCTTGAGATTTGCCGACGAAATGGTTTTCGCCAAAACAGGAGAACACTTCGACGATCTGCAAAAAGCTATCCTGCTGGGTGTATGGGAAGGTCAAAAATACTCTCAAATAGCAGAAACATCATATTGTAGCGAAGGTCACATCAGAAATATCGCCTCAAAATTATGGAAACTTTTATCAAATGTATTAGATGAAGAAGTAACTCAATCGAATTTACGATCGGCACTTGAGAGACGACAATTATTCATCGTATCATCAAATTTTGGCAATGATTTTTTACACATTGGTAACGTCAATGTTTGTACAGATACCCAAGCTTCAGAAGTTCCAAAAACCCGATCGCCCTCAACCCCCACCCCAGAAACCTCCGAGCCCCAAACCAGACTAGACTTAGCAGACGCACCTCACATTTCATTGTTGTCCGATCGCACATCCGAACTCGCCACCCTCGAAAAATCCATCGTCCAAGAAAAGTGCAACCTCGCAGCAATATTAGGAATCAGCGGCATTGGCAAAACCGCACTTTCCCTCCACCTCACCCGACAAATTCAACATAACTTTGAATGCGTCATCTGGCGAAGTCTCCGCCACTCCCCACCCTTAGAAACCACCCTAAAAAATCTCATTCAATTTATCGCCAATCAATACCCCCCCAACCCCCCCTTGCCAAGGGGGGGCGAAGAGGGGGTTTTACCTACCAGCATTCCCGATCGACTTTCCCTGTTAATGGAATATCTGCGAAAAAACCGCTGTCTCATTATCCTTGACGACGTGCAAGCCATTCTCAGCAGCGGACAACTAGCAGGAAATTACCGCCCCAAATGCGAAAATTACAGCATCCTATTCAGACAAATCGGAGAAACAACCCACAACAGTTGTTTAATCCTCAACAGTTGGGAACCACCCAGAGAAATTAGTGCCTTAAAAGGTGAAAATTTACCAGTTCGCACCTTACAACTCAAAGGCATAGGTACAGCCGCTACCGAAATTTTCCAACAAAAAAGATTACTCAATCCCGAAACATGGGAAAACCTAATTAACGCCTATCAAGGCAATCCATTGTGGTTGAAAATAGTCGCCACCACCATTCAAGAAATATTCCGAGGTAGGGTTGCAGAATTTTTGAAATATGATATGCTATTCTTGGGGGAAGAATTGGCAGCAACATTGCACACGCAGATAAATCGGTTGTCAGAATTAGAGAAAAAGCTAATCTCCCAGCTCAGCCGCGAAGCTAATCCAGTTTCAGTAGAGCAATTGTTAAAAGATGCTGAATTGTCGCCCTCGGAGTTATTCAACGGGCTGCAATCTTTGGGGAGGCGATCGTTAGTTGAAATAGAAGAACAGGAGAATGAAACGCTATTCAGTGTTTGTCCTGTTGTGAGACAATATGTGATATCAAATCCAGTTAATTAGCAACGATATCTGTAGGTAAACGGCAATGCCCATCGGTGTCAAATTAAGCCTGAAAGCCGTGGTATCTCTCGTTCATAGCCAAGTCTAGATCCCCCTAAATCCCCCTTAAGAAGGGGGACTTTGAGAAAATTTCTTGTCCCCCCCTTATTAAGGGGGATTAGGGGGGATCGAAGCTTCGATACAAACAAGAGAGACTCTCTTGTTTGACGTTAAGTTGACACCAATGGGCAATGCCGTTTCCCTACCATTTTGAGGACACGGCAATGCCGTTTTCCTACCCGCAGGCGATGATTTAATATGAAATATGAATACTCCTGAACCTTCATTAACTAAAACAAAATTAAGAAAATCGCTCCTCAACACCCGCAAATCCCTATCAGCACAAGAGTGGAGAGAAAAGAGCGAAATCCTCTGCAATCACCTGCAAAACTCGCCCCAATTCGCCCAAGCAAAAACCGTTCTCGCTTACTTCAGTTTTCGCCAAGAACCAGATTTAAGTCCCCTATTTACATCTTCTGTGGAGCAGGCATCTTGCCTGCTCAATTCTGGAGACAGGCAAGATGCCTGTCCCACAAATGCCCTTCCCACCCCTCAAAAATGGGGATTTCCCCGCTGTGTCAGGAAAGAGCTATCATGGCACATCTGGCAGCCCGGAGACGCTTTACATACTGGAGCTTACGGCATTCTAGAACCGCTGCCTGATGCTCCAAAAATAGATTGTTCAGAAGTAGATTTAATCCTCGTACCGGCTGTGGGTTGCGATGTTCGCGGCTATCGTTTGGGCTACGGCGGCGGCTATTACGATCGAATGCTGAGTTTACCAGAGTGGCGAGCGAAAATGACGATCGCCACAATCTTTGAATTTGCCTTGCTAACCCAGCTACCGGTTGACTCCTGGGACAAACCGCTGCACGGAATTTGCACCGAAAGCGGGTTAAAAATGATACAGCAAAAATCCCAAAGGTCGATCGAGCAATAAAATTCCACTAATTATGCTTAGATCCATGTTTATATGTATCCTACTGAAAGTCCTATTTAATCTAAAATCTAAAATCTAAAATACTATGGCCCAGCGCTACGTTCGAGTTAAAACAACACAAGGACACATCCATTACGGTTTGCTGCAACTGAGCCACAGCGTTCAAGTATTTGATGCACCTCCCTGGTTACAAGGACAACCCACAAATTTGGAACTCCAACCAGATACTTACCAAATTCTCGCCCCGTGCTCTCCCTCAAAAATTGTAGCCGTCGGCAAAAATTATGTCGATCACGCGGCAGAAATGGGAACCCCAGTACCCGAAGAGCCCCTGCTATTTTTTAAGCCGCCCAGCGCTATCATCCCCGCAGGTGGAGCGATTCGCTATCCGCAGCAATCGGAAAGGGTAGACTACGAAGGAGAATTGGCCTTGGTAATTGGCGAACATTGTAGCAACTGCACTCCCGAACAAGCACACGGCAAGATTTGGGGCTATACCATAGCCAACGACGTGACAGCCCGAGATTTGCAAAAGCGTGACAACCAGTGGGCGAGGGCGAAAGGGTTCGATACATTTTGTCCCTTGGGGCCTTGGATTGTCCCCGAACTGAGTCCGGCTGCACAGTTGCAGACTTTTGTCAATGGGAGCGATCGGCCGATACAGTCATCCCCGATCGATCGCATGGTATTTTCCCCAGACTTTTTAGTCTCATACATCAGTCAAATTATGACTTTAATTCCCGGCGATGTGATACTGACAGGAACGCCACAAGGGGTAGGGCCGCTACAAATAGGCGATCGAGTCCGCATTGAGATAGAAGGTATTGGCAGTCTTGAAAATATCGTAGTTATTGGTTATTAGTTATTGGTTATTGGTTATTGGTTATTAGGTTTGATCCGAATAAATAACAAATAACAACCAACAAATAACAACCAACAAATAACAACCAACAAATAACCAATAACTACTGACTAACGAACCTGCATATAAACAGCATCCGAAAGCGGAGGAATCTCTGCATAGCGTCCCAATGCCGACTGTACGACTGCATAAACAAATGCAGCCAAAGCTCCCAAAAACACCATATTAAACAGAGTTTCCGCAATAAATGCGACTTGCAAGCCTCTAGAAAAAATCGGCAAAATCAAACCGCAGAGCATCAAAACAATGTCTAAAAGAATCGCCTGCATCGCATTAAAACGAATGAAGTGACTGATGTTTTCGTTTCTAACTACTCCTAAATACAGCGCAAAGAAGATAATCAAGCTCGCAAAGGGCAAACGATAAATTTGCATCAAAGGAGCTAGCGGTATCAACAACAGTTGGAGGACAGGAAACTGTGCAAACAGAAACCTGCCAAATCCAAGCCCGTCCATCAGCGGCAGCAAATAAGGCAAACAAGCAAAAATTCGGTCTGGAACAGTCGTAGATCCGCGCCAAGTCATAATGAACTCTCCTGAGTCGATCGATTAACTATCAATTCCCGTTACACTCAGCATAACGCAGCAGGGTTTGTGTTCCGACTCGCCCGGAATTTTCCCACACTCAGAGCCGACTAGATTCAGGGGTACTTAGATCGAGTCGGGTTCAATAGTCACGATGCACCATGCCCGATGCTTTTAGGCCGGATGCCCGATGATTATTTAATATTGGCAATGACGAAGCCCATGAGACACTCGTACCGATCGGGCAAATTTTCCGTAGGTTTAGCAACTGGATGCCCGCAGCGAAGCTCTCCACCGCTCCAGCGCGGTTGGCCCGTGCGATCGGCGAGCACACAACCTTGGCAAACACACTGAGGGGCAAGCATCTGATTTTCCATTAGAATAACTAACATTTGATACCTCCGGCAGGTTTCACACCAGTAATTTCATTGTATGTCAGGAACTTGGGACAAACGGCTTAAGCTGAACACAATGTAATATTTATATCAATCGTGCGAAATCCGTAGTAGGGTAAAAGATCCCCAATTCGCAATCCTAAAATTGTCAAGAGGTTGATTATTGTGACCGACACTAACTTAGACTTGCTTTCCAAAACCGACCCGCAGATTGCCGATTTAATCGGGCAAGAACTCCAGCGGCAGCGAGACCACCTAGAACTGATCGCCAGCGAAAACTTCACCTCCGCCGCAGTAATGGCAGCTCAAGGCTCAGTGCTGACCAATAAATACGCCGAAGGACTGCCAGCCAAACGCTACTACGGCGGCTGCGAATTTATTGACGGCATCGAGCAAATCGCGATCGATCGCGCCAAACAGCTATTTGGAGCAGCCCACGCCAACGTCCAGCCCCACTCCGGCGCTCAAGCCAACTTTGCAGTGTTTTTGAGCTTGCTAGAGCCTGGAGACGGAATTATGGGCATGGATTTGTCCCACGGCGGACACCTGACCCACGGTTCCCCCGTCAACGTATCCGGCAAATGGTTCAAAGCTTTTCACTACGGAGTCAGCCCAGAAACAGAACAGCTCGACTACGACGAAATTTTGGCACTGGCGAAACAAAACCGACCAAAATTGCTGATTTGCGGCTATTCAGCATATTCGCGAATTATCGACTTTGAAAAGTTTAGAGCGATCGCCGACGAAATCGGAGCCTACCTGCTCGCCGACATCGCCCACATCGCCGGGTTAGTCGCCACAGGCCACCACCCAAGCCCCCTCGCCCACTGTCACGCAGTCACCACCACCACTCACAAAACCCTGCGCGGCCCCCGCGGCGGCTTGATTTTGACCAATGACCCCGAACTAGGCAAAAAGTTCGACAAAGCAGTGTTTCCCGGCACTCAGGGCGGCCCTTTGGAACACGTAATTGCGGGCAAAGCAGTAGCTTTCGGCGAAGCATTAAAACCAGAATTTAAAACTTATTCCGGTCAAGTAATAGAAAATGCGCGGGCTTTAGCAGCACAGTTGCAGCAGCGGGGTTTAAAACTCGTTTCCGGCGGCACGGACAATCACTTAATGCTAGTAGATTTGCGATCGGTAAACATGACAGGCAAGCGAGCCGACCAATTAGTTAGCGGTGTGAATATTACTGCTAATAAAAATACCGTGCCTTTCGATCCGGCATCGCCCTTTGTCACCAGCGGTTTGAGACTCGGTTCGCCGGCGATGACAACCAGGGGCATGGGAACTCCGGAATTTACCGAGATTGGTAATATTATTGCCGATCGACTGCTGAATCCTGAAGATGAAAGCGTCACAGCCGATTGTCTGCGGCGAGTAGCTGCACTTTGCGATCGCTTCCCGTTATATCCGCACTTGTTCTTAAAAGTGCCGGCATTAGCTTAATTTTCCTGATCTGCAATGGGGAATTGGTAGTTGGAAGTGTACGGGCAAAAGGGTAAAAGAGCCGGAAAAGATTGAGAGTTGCTGGCGATCGACCACTGTTTTAACGTGCATATATTTGCCGTAGGGGCGGGTTTCACCAGAGATATTTGTCGGTAGCCAAATATCTTTATAAACCCACCCTGAATTCCCGAATGATGAGGGAAATAACTCACAATTCGTCGATCGCAACTCACAACTCTCCGGCTCCCAACCCCCAGTCGCCCTACAAAAGACCTCTCCCATAATTCTTGTCGGGTAGGCATCCTGCCTGCCCTTTACAGGCTTTTATGGAGAGGTCTAAAGATGTTTCCTTGTGTTGACACTCCTCGGCCTTAAGGTACGAGGATTCTTAAGACATTACGGTCTTAATATCCCTATTGCTAGGGTTCCCAGGCTGACTACATTTGCACTTTACGTGCGTAGTCATGTCTCCTCTGTGAATGTTTTGGGCGTAGACTTTCCCCCAGTCCGGAGGTAGGTTTTTAAATCTTGTCTGATCCGTGTAGTATAGCTGGTAAAAGTATAGTCATCTATTACATGACATGGGAGGCCTTCGGTCCCTCCCCCTTCACTTTTACTTTGAGCGGATTGACCCGCCTCGGCTGAGCTACTCAGCTCCCTATCCCATTGCTCAATGCTTTTGGGAGTGCTTTTGCCACGATCGTGTAATACCCATTCACGGAGCGCATTAATTAACAAACCATCTGCGGTTTTGTACAAACCTCTGTGGATGTGTTTGCCAATCGCGTCGCTGCATGAGTGATAGGTGTGGCTCGTAAATAAAGGCCGCGTTGAAAGCGGTTGCTTGGGCAGTCCAAATCCTTCTGCTCAGTCAGCATATACTACTCCTGACTATCTTTGACGAGAAACTTAATGAAGTTTTACAATACCACACAAAGCGCGTGGATATGTTTACCCAAATACATGAGGATTTCTTACTACACACTTTCGGAGAAAAAGCCGTCCTCAAAGGACGGGGTTTTCAACCCAATTTTCTGATAAGCCATCTGAAATGTAGTAGACTCTGCCTGACAGCCTAATTGCCCCGCACTATTTAAAATTGATTTCAGATGCCGTATCAGTATCTGTACCACGTAGTTGCTTTTCTGGTTTCTGCGATCGTCGTCCTCTACAGTACGCCAATAGTCAAAAAAATTGGTCTCAAAAGCGGGCGAGTCGATCGGCCAGACGAGCGAAAAGTCCACAAGCGCCCGATGGTGCGCTTGGGAGGAGTGTCCATCTTTATCGGCACTCTGACTGCCCTATTATTTGTCTGGCTCTCAGGAGGCTTCCTCGATGCTAGCGGACAAATTCTCGATCGCAAAGACGAATACGAAATCTGGGGAGTCACCCTCGGCGGCCTCGGATTCTTCCTCATCGGTTTAGCAGACGATTTATTTTCGCTCTCAGCCATCAAACGCTTGCTCATGCAAATTTGCGTATCCAGCATCGCTTGGTACGCGGGCGTACAAATTGAGTTTCTCACAGTTCCATCCTTGGGACTGACAGATCTTGGCTGGCTGAGTTTGCCAATTACCGTAATTTGGCTCGTCGGTATGGCCAACGCCATCAACTGGATTGACGGTTTGGACGGTTTAGCAGCCGGAGTTTCAGGTATTGCAGCAGTTGTGATGCTGATAGTCAGTCTATCAATGCAGCAACCGGCAGCAGCCCTAATTGCAGCGGCTTTAGCTGGCGGCACTTTGGGATTTCTGCGCTATAACTTCAATCCGGCTCAAATCTTTATGGGAGATGGCGGCGCTTATTTTATCGGTTTCACTCTCGCGGGAGTGGGAGTAATTGGGTTAGTTAAAACTACGGCTATTACCTCTGTGTTGCTGCCATATTTAATTTTAGCTGTACCGATTTTAGATATGTCTGCGGTTATTCTCGATCGGCTCCGCAACGGCAAATCACCGTTTATTGCTGACAAGCGCCACCTCCACCACCGACTTCTGGATGCAGGATTATCCCATAGATTTGCGGTTTTATTTATTTACGCCCTAACACTGTGGGTAGGAAGTTTAGCCCTAGCTTTTTCGGTACCAAGCGGCGTAATTTACGCGATGGGTGCGACAAGTTTGCTGGGATACGCTAGCTGGAAAGTTTGGAGACACGCTCGATAGTCAGCAGTCATTAGTCATTAGTCATTAGTCATTAGTCATTAGTCATTAGTGGTTGACAATACCCAATTCCCAATACCCAATTCCCAATACCCAATTCCCAATACCCAATACCCAATTCCCAATGCCCAATTACCAATTTTCCAATCTAAAATCTAAAATCTAAAATCTAAAATCGAATAATGGTTGCTGAAATTATTTGTGTTGGCACTGAATTGCTTTTAGGAGATATTCTTAATGGCAACGCTCAGTTTTTAGCCAAAGAATTAGCGAATCTAGGAATCCCTCACTACTATCAAACTGTGGTGGGGGACAATCCAGAACGCATCAAACAAGTGTTAGAAATCGCCGTTAACCGATCGCAACTTTTACTCTTTACAGGAGGCCTCGGCCCGACACCAGACGACCTCACCGTCGAAACAATCGCCGATTTCTTTGGCGTTCCCTTAATCGAAAAACCGGAAATTATCGCCGATATCGAACAAAAATTTGCCCTGCGCGGACGCACTATGAGTCCTAGCAACCGCAAACAAGCTTTAATTCCAGAAACGGCGGACATTCTGCCGAACCGCAGCGGTTCTGCACCGGGCATTATTTGGCAGCCAATTCCCAAGGTAACAGTGATGACATTTCCCGGCGTACCGGCGGAAATGCACTTGATGTGGCGAGAAACTGCCGTTCCTTACCTGAAAAATGGCGGTTGGTGCAGCGCAACTATTTTCAGCCGCACGTTGAAATTTTGGGGAATTGCTGAGTCGGCGCTGGCGGAAAAAGTAGAATCTTTTCTGAATTTAACTAATCCTACTGTGGCTCCCTACGCCAATCACGGTCAAGTCAAATTGCGGATTTCTGCCTGCGCTGACTCGGAAGTGGCTGCGAAAAAGTTAATTGAGCCGATCGAACAACAATTGCTGCAGATTACTGGCCTAGACTGTTACGGTGCCGATACCGATACCCTCCCTTCGACAGTAGGCAAATTGCTGCTGTTGGCCGGAGAAACTCTGAGTGTGGCTGAATCCTGCACGGGAGGAGGGTTAGGGGCGATGCTGACTGCTGTTCCCGGCAGTTCGAGCTATTTTTGGGGCGGGATTATTTCTTATGACAATCGGGTTAAGGAATCATTATTAGGTGTTAATTCCCAAGATTTAGCCGAATTCGGCGCAGTCAGCCAGCAAGTAGCGAAACAAATGGCGGCGGGAGTGCGCGCGAGGCTCAATACGAGTTGGGGATTGAGCATTACAGGTATCGCCGGGCCAGGAGGCGGTACAGACGCTAAACCTGTGGGACTGGTTTATGTCGGTTTAGCCGGCCCCGACGGCG